>NZ_CALIII010000364.1 GCF_938018145.1 uncultured Campylobacter sp. | reverse complement strand
ATGTATGAGACCATGATCGCTAAAAACGGTATCGGACTAGCCGCCATCCAAACTGGCGAGGCTAAGCGAATTTTGATCGTAAATTTAGTAGACGAAGAGAGTAAAGAACAGCGCAAAGAGGATCTGCTAGAAATCATAAATCCCAAAATTTTACGCAAAGAGGGCGAGATAATCTATCAAGAAGGCTGCCTTAGCGTGCCGGGATACTACGAGGACGTAAAAAGGGCCGAGTTTATAACGCTAGAGTATCAAGACCGCTTTGGAGAGCGTAAAAAGCTCGAGGCCGACGGGCTTTTGTCGGTCGCGATCCAGCACGAGATGGATCACCTCGACGGACACCTTTTTATCGAGCGCATCGGCTACAACAAACGCAAAAAATTCGACAAAGAGTATAAAAAGCAAAAAAACGCATGAAAGCCCTAAAATGCGCCACTTATAACGACGAATTACGGCTTGTGGATGTTGAGTCCAGTTTTAACCGCGGTTTGCCCGCACTTAATATCGTAGGTCTTGCGGGCGCCTCGATCAAAGAGAGCGCCGAGCGCGTAAAATCAGCGCTTCTATCGTTAAATTTCTCTTTCCCCGCGCAAAAAATCATCATAAATTTATCCCCGTCCGATATGCCAAAATCAGGCAGTCACTTCGACCTACCCATCGCGCTTTTAATCGCCCTGCAAAAAGAGCGCGACTTTGAGCCTATTTTTGCATTTGGCGAGCTTGGGCTTGACGGAGGAGTCAAAAGTACGGCTAGCCTTTTTTCTATATTGCTTTTTTTGAGCGCGAAAGCGCCGGGTTCTCGTGTACTGATCCCGCAAGAGATAGCGCAAAAAGCCGGCGCCATACCGAATTTAGAAATTTACGCCGTTTCAAATTTGGCCGAGGCGATCAAATTTTTCCTCGAGCCAGAGTTTGCCGCCTCGCGCAGAGTCGGCGCCGTTCATCCGCTTTTTTCAAATTTGATCAAAATTGGCGAAAAAAGCTTCGTAAAAAATCAAAATTTCGAGCTAAATTTTAGCGACGTAAAAGGCCAGAGTAGGGCAAAAAGAGCCTGCCTGGTGGCCGCTTGCGGTATGCACAACGTTATCTTTGAGGGTAGCCCCGGATGCGGCAAGAGCATGAGCGCCAAGCGCCTGCGCTACATTTTGCCGCCGCAAAGCTTGGATGAGATTTTGCTCAGCTGCGCTTATAGCTCGCTAAATCAGCAGGAGAGCGAATTTTCCGCTTTGCGAGCCTTTCGTAGTCCGCACCACACATCGACGAAAGGCTCGATATTTGGCGGCGGATCGAGCTCGGCTAGGATCGGCGAGGTCGGGCTAGCTAACGGCGGGATACTCTTTTTCGACGAGCTTCCGCACTTTGCGCCGCAAATTTTAGAGAGCCTGCGCGAGCCGCTGGAGGACTATAAAATCAACATCTCGCGCGTAAATTCAAAAATCACGTACGAGACTAAATTTATGTTCGTAGCCGCGATGAATCCTTGCCCTTGCGGCAATCTCCTCTCTAAAAATCTAGAGTGTAAATGCTCGGAGCTCGAGATCAAACGCTATAAATCGCGTATCTCGGCGCCCGTGCTAGACCGCATCGACCTTCACGTACAGATGGATGAGGTGGCCGCGAGCGATAAAAGCGACGTCACGAGCGAAGCGATGTGGCAAACCGTGCTGCGCGTGTTTGAGACGCAAATCTCGCGCGCTCAAAGCGAGCTAAACGGCAAGCTTAGCGACGAAGAGATCGCTAAATTTTGCATTTGCGACGACGAGGCGAGCGGCGTGCTAGATAATGCAACGCAGAGATTTTCGCTTAGCCGCCGCGCTATCAATAAAACCCTAAAAGTCGCCCGCACGATCGCCGACATCGAGGGCTCGCGCATCATCAAAAAGCCGCATATTTTGGAGGCTTTGAGCTACCGAGTGAAGCAGGAGGGCGCATGAAAAAGCTATTTTGGGATACGGCGGAGCTTGACGCTAGAGCCGTGAGCGAGTTTGGGCTTAGCACCGAAGTGTTGATGCAAAACGCCGCTAACGCGTTAGCTAACGCCGTGCGAAGTAAGTTCAAAAAATCATCGACCAAACGCCGTAAAATTTTAGGCGTAGTCGGCAGCGGAAATAACGGCGCAGACGTGCTTGCCGCGCTTCGGCTTTTGGGCGGCAAATTTGATTGTTTTGCGTTTTTAGCGAGCGACAAACAAAATGAAATCTCAAAAACCGAGCTAACCAGGGCGCTAAAATGCGGCGTAAATTTGATCTCAAATTTGACGGAA
>NZ_CALIII010000363.1 GCF_938018145.1 uncultured Campylobacter sp. | reverse complement strand
GATACACACGCAGCCATTTTTGACCACGCGGCAATGCCACTCGTCGCCCAAAGCGGACAAAAAAGCAAGCATCTCATCACCCGCTGAAATAAAATTTGAAACGGGATTTTTCGGACTCATTTGTCTCCTTTTGCGAGATTGCCGTAAATTTTATAAAAACGTAAATTTTAGCAAGCCGCTCGTATGTTTATTTTGTAAATTTCAAGTGCAAAGCTTGCGGCAAAGAATTCGCAAAAACCGTAAATTTAAACAAAAAGGCGTTATATCTTGAGATGATTTTTGAAGTCGCGACATAAAATAAAACGTAGCGGACCGATCGTCCGTGAGTATTTATTTTTACTAGCCCTTCAAAAAGCGCCCGAAAAATCACTTCATAAAAGTCGCCAAATTTCGCATGCCAAACTCGCGGCAAAGAATTTTTGAGCAAATTTAAATGTTTTTTATCAAATTTCGTCCCAAGATAGGACGCAAAGTCCATCGACGGGCGAAATTTGTAAAATCATTTAAAAGTGCCAAAAAACCAAGCCGCTATTTTAAAGCTTCGAGCCTAACCGCGACCGAACGCTTATGTGCTCCGAGTCCCTCGGCCTCGGCTAGCTTCATGCACGCATTTCCTAGCTCGCTTATGCCTTTTGCGTTTAGCGAGATGAGCGAAGTGCGCTTCATAAAATTTTCAACCCCTAAAGGCGAGTAAAATCTCGCGCTACCGCCCGTCGGGAGCGTATGATTCGGTCCGGCTAGATAGTCGCCCATCGCTTCAGGCGTAAAGTGTCCGATAAATATCGCGCCCGCGTGCCTGATCTGCCTAGCCAGCTCCATCGCGTCGTTTGTCGCGATCTCTAGGTGCTCGGGCGCTAGCTCGTTAGCCAGCCTCACGCACTCATCAAGGTCGCTAGCTACGATGATAGCGCCCTTTTTATCGATACTAACCTGCGCGATGGGCTGCCTAGCTAGAGTCTTGATCTCCTCGTTGATATGCCTTTGCACCGCCGCGCCGAAAGCTTGATTTGGCGTGATGAGCACGGCGCTAGCCATCTCGTCGTGCTCGGCCTGCGAGAGCAGATCCACGGCGATGTGGCGAGGGTCGGCGCTCTCGTCGGCGATGACGCAGATCTCGCTAGGGCCGGCGATCATATCGATATTTACCTCGCCGTAGACGAGCTTTTTAGCCGTCGCGACGTATATGTTGCCGGGACCCGTGATGACGTCGGTTTTTTTGATCGTTTGCGTGCCGTAGGCCATCGCCGCTACCGCCGACGCACCGCCCACTTTATAGGCTTCCTTGATGCCGCAGATATGCATGGCTGCTAGAAGCAGCGTATTTACCTTGCCTCCGACGGCAGGCGTGCATACTACTATCTCCCCAACGCCCGCGACCAGGGCCGGGACGGCGTTCATGAGAAGCGAGCTAGGATAGGCGGCCTTGCCTCCGGGGATATATAGTCCGGCGCGGTCTAGCGGAGTGTACTTTGCGCCTAGCAAAACGCCGTGCTCATCGTGCTCCATCCAGGTTTTTGGCAGGCTTTTTTCGTGGTAGCTTTTTATGCGCTCAAAGGCTAAATTTAGCGCGTTTCGCAGGCAGCTATCTATACCGTCGTAGGCCTTTTGCATCTCGTCGGTGCCGATTTTTAGGCTATTTGCGTCGGGTTTCCAGCGATCAAATTTCTCTATCTGCTCAAAAAGCGCCTCATCGCCTCTAGCGCGCACGTCGTCCAGTATCTGCGAAACGGCGGGCATAACCGCGCTCATATCGCCGTTTGAGCGGTTTACCAAAGCCGCAAAATAGTCCTTAAAATTTTCGTTGCTAGTGAGTAAAAACTTCATCTCGTCTCCTTAAATTTTCTTTCGTATCTTAGTTTTTGACTGATATTTCCGAGCGCACCGCCTTGGTGGATGTATAAAATCTCGTTTTTAAACGCGCCCAGGTTTGCCATCATCGTTAAAAAACCCACAGGGTCGTAAATGAGCTCAAACTCTATCCCCGTTTGCTCGCATACTTCGCGCCAAATTTGATAAAGCTCCGGCTTTAGATCGCCGAAATGATATTTTTTCGGCGGCTGCAAAATGCGCGCCTTCGAGTTTGGCGTCAGCGCCTCGATCTCGCTTTTTAGGTAGTTTGCGTCGCCCACGCAAGGACAGGTAAAAACGTCAAATTTGACATGCTTAGCCAAAAACGCCGCCGACGTGCCCGTGCCTGAAGGCAAAAATATATCCACGGTTTTACCCTCCGCATCCGCCCAGCGCTCTATCTGCCTAGCCTGCGAGATAAAGCCCGCCTCCGCCTGCGGCTGCCAAACGCCCTCGTTTATAAAAAGCGAATCGCCGATGAAGCAATCCTGCGCGGCGGGTAAATTTGAGCTAGACGGGTTTGCGGATTTTTTAAAATTTGAGCTTTTATGGTTTATATATTCGCTAGATTTTACGCCCGCGAGCTCCGTTTGTTCGTCAAATTTGCTCAAATTTGAAAAAACAAATTTACTCCACGCCCGACTCAAGCTCTTTAAAATAGGGCTTCAAGCTCTCGTATGCGTTTTGGATACGCTGAAACTGCGTTTTGCACTCGTCCAAAAGCTCCGGGCTAAGCGCGGCGTGAAAGTCGGGGTGATAGGCCTTGACGAGCTCCAGATAGCGGTTTCGCACCTCCTCAAAGCTATCGTTTTTATCACACCCAAGCACCGTAAAATGGTCCTCGAAAAGGCTAGCCAGCGCGGCAAATTTGGCCTCGTTTTTCTTGGCGCAGATTTTGATCTGTTTTTTAAATTTTTCAAATTCCTCTTCGCTATAGTTAAAGATGATTGAAAATTTCATATATTCGCTTTTGTTAAACAACTCCTCTAGGCACGCGCATTCGCCCAAATTTGCGATATTTATGGCGATTTGACCCTCGGCGGATAAAATTTGCTTTGACTCAAATCCCTTGATGATGTGCGAGATAAAGGACTCGTTTGAGCGATCAAAGCTAAATATCGCTCCGCCTCGCACGAAGGCGACATCGACGAAAACCATGGCTTTTAGCGAGTTTGGTTGGATGTAGTGGAGTTTGATCGTTTTATACTCGGCGAAGTTTAAATTTACGTTTTTTAGCTCGTATCTTTGGCAGAGTTTTTTTAGAAATTTGACGAAATATTTGCGCTGAACCTTCTCGTTTTCGTCGTAAAACGACATCACTTTGCCTTTTTGCCCCAGCGTCTTGGCGAAGTTTCGCTTTATGAGCGCTTGCAGCTCGAAAAACAGATCGGCGTCTGATGTTTCTATGCTTAGAGATTCTAGATTTTGACTTACTTTTATCAAATTTTGCCTTTATAAAACGCATTTGAAAGCATTTTTTATTCCGCTTTTTCCCACACGGGCGTTTCATCTAGCGGGACGTATTCGCACAGGCGCTCGTAGGGCTTGTAGTCGGCCTTGTAGGCTAGGCTAGGGCAGTCTTTGACGTAGTAGCCTAGATATATCCAGCGTAAATTTAGCTGCCTAGCTAGTAAAATTTGCTGATAGAGCGAGTATCTGCCGATGCTAAGGTCTGCAAAATCAGGATCGTAATAGCAATAAACCGCCGAGATGCCGTCGCTAAGGATATCGACTAGATCGACGCCGATGAGCCGGCCGTCTGCAAAATACGCTATCTCCTTGCCAAACTCCGCGTGCCCCGCGACGTAGAGCTCGTAGTAGCGGCGAAAGTCCAGCTCGTAGTACTTCCACTCGCGCTTTTGCTGCATAAATTTATGATATTTTTTGTATAGCGCCACGTGCGCGTCGTCTATGAGCGGCTTTGTGAGGATGATTTTGGTGTTTTCGTTTTTACGCATCGTACGGCGGGCGGATTTGCTAAATTTAAAATTTAGCGCATCGACCCTGATATTTACGCACTCGCGGCACCCTGCGCAGTTTGGCTTGGAGAAATATTTGCCAAAGCGCCTAAAGCCGCGCCTAGCTAGAGCGTCGTTTACGGCAAAGTCGCAGCCGTCTATGTAGCGATACTCCATGCGCGAGTCCCTGTCCTTGAGGTAGGGGCAGGGGCTAGGCAGGGTGGAAAACGGCACGACTAGCACTTTTTGATATCCGCGTCCTTGACGTAGGCTAGAAACTCGTCACGCAAATTTTGCTCTTTGTGTGCGATGGCTTCTTCTTTGCTGAAAGTTTTTGGCTCAGGCTTTAAATTTTGCTTTGCGGCGTTTTTGGCGGCTGAATTTGAGCTCAAATTTGCATTTTGCTCCTTTTGCAGCTCTTTTTTTATATCCTTTAAACTATCGAAAAAATCATTCATCCGCGTGCTCCTCTTTAAATTTTCTAGCGTCTTTTACTCTTTGTATCGCGGCAGCGATGGCGGCGATCACCTCTTCGTTGTCCTCGTTGTCTTTGGTTTTCATCTTTTCTAGCAGGGTAGGCATCTTGTTTTCGACGTAGGACGTGTCGAAAAATCCTCGCCTAAAGTCGCGCTCCTTGCTGATGCTGAGCAAAAACGGGATCGTGGTTTTGACGCTGCCTTCGATCGTAAACTCATCCAGCGCGCGTTTTAGTTTATTTACGGCTAGATCGTAGCTAGGGGCTCGGACGATGAGTTTAGCTAGCAAGCTATCGTAAAACGGCGGTATCTGATAGTCTTTATATAGGTGGCTATCGACGCGCACGGAAGGGCCTAGAGCAGGGTAGTAGCCGGTGATTTCGCCCGGGCTTGGGATGAAGTTTTGCCATGCGTCCTCGGCGGTGATACGCGCCTCTATCGCAAAGCCTTGCGTGATCACGTCGCTTTGCTCCATATCTAGGATCTCGCCCGCCGCGATACGAATTTGACGCACGATGAGATCCACGCCCGTGATCTCCTCGGTTACGCCGTGCTCGACCTGGATACGGGTGTTCATCTCCATAAAGTAAAAGTTGTTGTAATCATCGAGTAAAAACTCGATCGTGCCGGCGTTGGTGTAGTTTACTGCCTTTGCCGCTGCGACTGCGGTCACGCCCATGCTTTTTCGCAGGCTTTCGCTCATCGTCGGACTCGGCGCTATCTCGAGGATCTTTTGGTGGCGGCGCTGGATCGAGCAGTCGCGTTCGGCTAGGTGAATGATGTTGCCGTATTTGTCGCCTAAAATTTGAAACTCGATGTGGCGCGGATTTACGACGTATTTTTCCATGAAAACTTCGTCGTTATTAAAAAACGCCTTAGCCTCGCGCTTGCAGCTTTCAAAGCTAGATTCTAGTTCTTCTTCTTTCCACACCACGCGGATACCGCGTCCGCCGCCGCCGCCGCTAGCTTTTAGGATGACCGGGTAGCCGATACGTTCGGCGTATAGTTTGATGTTTTCTATCGTTTCGTTGTTTAGCTTTTCGGTGCCCGGCACGATAGGGATGCCGTTTTTATTCATCAGATAGCGAGCGATGTTTTTATTGCCCATTTTGCGGATGACGTCGGCGGTAGGTCCGATGAAAACAAGCCCCGCATCCTCGACCTCTTTGGCAAATTCGTAGTTTTCGCTCAAAAATCCGTAGCCCGGGTGTATGGCGTCCGCACCACAAGCTTTTGCTACCTCGACGATGCGCTTGGCGTCTAGGTAGCCCTTGATCGGGTCTATACCGATCTGGTAGGCCTCGTCGGCTATTTTGACGTGCAGGCAGTCTTGGTCGGGCTTGGTGTAGATGGCGACGTTTTTGATGTGTAGGTCTTTGCAGGCGCGGATCACGCGAACGGCGATCTCTCCGCGGTTTGCGATCAAAATTTTATGTATCACTTGGCTTTCCTTTCTTATCGTTTTTTGAATTTTACTCTTTTTTGCTTGCTGATGCTTGAAATTTGCTTTTTTAGAGCTCGATCTTTGTTATGCCGTCTTTAAATTTGCTCTTTTTGCTATTAAATTTTTAGCTTGTCCTACGTTATTTATATATTTTAGTGCTCGGTAGCTAGGCACGCTTGTTTTAATTAAATTTGTTGCGTAAGATAACATAAAGATTTTTTATAGATGGTTAAATGTGGCAAATTTGGTGCAGAAATTTGAAATTTTATAGGCTTGCGGCGAATATGATGTAGTAGGGGATGCAAAAATATAAAAATTTTTAGCAACTATGTCAAAATTTATGAAAGATTTAAGAAACCTTTGGCTATACTTCACATTTCTTTTAAAGTGCGCTCGTAGCTCAGCTGGATAGAGCATTTGATTGCGGTTCAAAAGGTCAGGGATTCGAATTCCTTCGAGCGCACCACGATACTTACAAAACCGATAAAAATCCCCAAAATTCATGCTTTTATTTAACTAACGAAAACCGTTAAACGCGAAATTTATCAAATTTAACGCCCTAAAACTTCCCAACTTTACTTCCCAAACGTTTTTGGGAAGTTTTTTAAAGCAAATCCCGGCAAGTAGGCCTCAAAGTTTTTATAATTAAATTAAAAGCGGGGTCGAAAATGAAACTCACTCAACAACTAAACTTTAAAGTTGCGCCTGACGACGCTATCCGTGATTACAAGCTCCCAAGTGATAAAAAAGAAAGTCGCCAAATGCTTACAGATACGGGCTTGTGTCTGAAAATTAAAAAGCTTCACAAGAAAAACACTACGCATGTAAAATACCGAAAAGATTTCTATTATTCAAAAAATGGAAAGATGCTTGTAAGAAAAAGACTTTCAATAAAAAACAATTCCAACGAATAAAAGCACTAAGAATACAAATTTTAGG
>NZ_CALIII010000362.1 GCF_938018145.1 uncultured Campylobacter sp. | reverse complement strand
TGCCGTTTGGCAAATTTAGCGCGACCTCGTCGCCCTCGCTCTTGCCGATTAGCTGCTTGGCTAGGGGCGAGTTAATCGAGATGAGTCCGCGCTCTAGGTTGCTCTCGGGCGTGCCCACGAGCGTATAGGTCTTTTCTAGCTCGGTTTCTACGTCCATGATGACGACCGTGGAGCCAAATTTTACCTTATCGTGCTCGTATTCGGCGGGATCGATTACCTTAGCGCGGCTTACTATGTCGCTAAGCTCGGCTATACGGCTCTCGATAAACGCCTGTTTTTCGCGCGCGGCGTGGTATTCGGCGTTTTCTTTTAGGTCGCCGTGACTGCGCGCAATGTCGATCTCCTCGACGATATTCGGACGTTCGACGGTCTTTAAATTTTTTAGTTCGTTCGTGATTTTTTCATATCCAAAAAGCGTCATCGGTTCGGTCATTTTTCATCCTTTGTTTGTTATTAAAATTTGAGCTACGCTGGCTGCAGAGCCGTGCTTTAGGTACTTTCGTAGCTTCTCGCAGCCTTTGATAAATTTCTCTTTATCGCAGCTCTCGTAAGCTTTTATTAGATTACTCGGCGTTACTTCTTCTTGCAACAGCTCCTCGTGCAGCGCCGCTTCGCCCATGAAATCAAACATGATATTTGCAAGCCCGATGTGGCGCAGCTTCACAAACATCCGCGCTATCATTATGTCGATGGCTTTGGCTTTATAGGCTAGCACAAACGGCGTGCCTACGAGCGCGGCCTGCAGAGTCGCAGTGCCAGAGCAGATAAAGGCAAATTCGCTTTGCAAAAGCGCGCGCGGCGCGTCAGTAACCACGCTAAAGCCGCTCACGTCGCCGTAAATTTGCATATCGTTTGCCAAAAATGGCGGCACGACGAGCAGTTTTTCTTTGTCTTTTATCTGGCTTGCCACCTCGCGAAAAATGGGCATTAGACGCGAAATTTCAGCACGGCGGGATCCAGGCATAAAGGCTATCTTACCGCTTTGCAAAAGCTCGTTTTTTCGCACTCGCAGCTCGTCAAGCAGCGGGTGTCCGACGTAGCGCGAGCGATTGTAGTACATCCCGTCAAACGGCAAAATCGAAGCCAAATGATCGCAGTACGCCTCGACTTTCGCCACGCGTCCGGCCTTCCACGCCCACACCTGCGGCAAGATGTAGTAGGTCACGGGCGTTTTGATGCCTGCTTCTTTGATCGCTCTAGCTAGCGGAAGGTTAAAGGCGGGACTATCGATAAGCAGCACGGCGTCGCACTGCGCAGCTAGGCGAGTCATCTCTTTTATCGCGCGTTTTGCCTTAAAATAAAGCGGCAAAACCTCCACGAAGCCCATCGCGGAAAACTCCGAGCTTCGCATATAAGGCTCGCCGAATTTCTCGTCAAAAATGCCTTTTAGTTCGCACTTTGGCAGATGCTCTAAAACCTGTTCGAAGTGCAAATTTGCAGAGGCCTCCAAACAAGAGACGAGTAGCTTCACTGATTGCCCTCAAAGTCCTCGGCTAAGTTTGCAAGCTCTCTTGCGCGCTCCTTAGTCATCTGAAGGTAACAATCGGCTGCCGTTACGGCATAAAGCGTACCCATAGGTGGCACAAACGGGCATTTGGCCTCTTTATAGGCCACCCATTTACGCTGGATGTCTTTTAGTTTCTTTTTATTTTCGTCGTTTAGCACGCTCATGGCCTTTTTGTAGTTTTGGTTTAGGAGTTTATCTTGGATAGCAAATTCGGCGTCTATACACTGGATCATGCCGGCAGTTGAGCTATCTTTTTGCATGCACTCATCTACGCGCGCTTGCGATTCATCAAATTCCTCTTCCGAAGTTTCCTCGATGCTTGACGCAGGTTTTGCTTTGATCGCAAGATCTTGCGCACCGAAAACCAAACTCGCCGCAAGAGCAGCAAAAATAAATTTTTTAAGCATATTTTCTCCTTTAAATTTGATGAGGATTATCGCCTAAAACGGCTAAATAAACAATAAAATTTAAATTTATAAGTAAATTCGGATTTTGAAATTTGAAAGAAAAATGCGTAAATTTAAAAAACCCAAAGCCCGCAGGCCTTGGGTTTTGGGGTTTATTTAAAATTTAGGTTCTTAACGTCTTCGTCGGCTTTTTTCATAGCTTCGGTAGGCGCTACGCCGATAGGATATTTATGTCCTAAAGAAGCAGGCGCAGGAACCGGAGTAGCTTCTTGAGTTAGCTTAATACTGATGCCGTAAGGCGCAAGCTCGTTAACTAGCTCGGTTTGTCCTTGGCGAGCAAATTCTTTACATTGACCTAGGATCCTAGCCGACTCTTCGTCTCCGTGGAAGCCGTAGCTGTTTTCGCTAAATGCGAAGTCCCAGCGGATGTGAGTTTTGCGGTGCAAGTAAAGAGTCTTTTCAAGAGCCTTACTGATAGCTTCTTTTCTCTCTTTTTCATCGGCGATCGAAGCAAATTTCTCATGCTTAGCTAGCTCGGCTCTGGCCGTTTTTACGTCTTGGATCAAAGAAAGTAGCGCATTTTCGCAGTTTCTTAGCTCGTAAGCGTGGCGATTTTGTACGAACGAAATTCTATCTTTTAGCACTTGTTCGCTTTGCGGGTGGCAAGTTTTGCAAGCCGCGTTTATATCGGCAAGGGGAGTTAAAATTTCATGCTCGGTGATCTTTTGAGCTCCGGCGCGTTTATACGGCATGTGGCAGTCTGCGCACGTTACGCCGCTTCTTCCGTGGATACCGGTTGAGCTTAGCTCAGACTCTGAGTGCTGCATCTTGATGATTTTAGCGCCGGTATCTTTGTGGATGTAGTCAAATTTAAATCCATCCTCTTTGGCTAACTGATCGTCGTAATACTGGTCGAAATTTTCGATCTTAAACGGCTGGTCTTTTTTCCAGAAAGTCCAAGGGAAAGTTAGGGTTTGGTCTTTACCGAAATAATACTCGACGTGGCACTGCATACAAACATAGTTTCTCATCTCCGCTCTAGTAGCTTTTATGCCGCTTTTAGCGTCAGCCTCGTAGCCGCGTCCTACCATCGCGTTTACAAATCCCGGTCTTGTTACTCTTAGGCTCATA
>NZ_CALIII010000361.1 GCF_938018145.1 uncultured Campylobacter sp. | reverse complement strand
ATTGGGGTTATAGCTCAGCTGGGAGAGCGCTTGAATGGCATTCAAGAGGTCGGCGGTTCGATCCCGCTTAACTCCACCATCTTTAAATTTATTCCCCAAATTTTACATCATCAAAAACTTTGATTAATTTATGTTTTATGGTTAATATCTCAATCCTTAAAAATAGTATTTTAAGCTTGCTTGTGTTAGTATCGGCAAAATTTAGTACGAGAAAAAGATGCAAGATTACTCCGTTTTAGACGTTTTATCCAATAAAAAAGTCCTTTGTTTAGAGGATGAACCATATATATTAAAAAATATGATCGACTCTCTCGAGCTGTTTTTTGCCGAAGTAAAAGGCGTAAGCGACGGCATCGAGGCGCTAGATGAGGCTATGAGCGGCTCATACGACGCGCTCGTCCTAGACGTCAGCGTCCCGCACATGGACGGATTAGAGGTAGCCAAAAAGATCCGCTGTGCAAACCGCAAAATCCCTATCGTCATCATCTCAAGCCACACTGAGCAAGAGTATCTGTGGCGCGCGGTCGAGCTAAAGATCACGAGATATCTATCAAAGCCCTACGATAAAGATACGTTTATAAAGGCGCTAGAAGACGTCGCGATGGAGCTTATCGACCATACGCCGATGTTTAGTATCAACGACGACCTCAAATACGACTTTAGCAAAAAAATCATATATATAAAGGAAGAGGCCTGTCACCTCTCCAAAAGCGAAAGCAAGCTTTTGGAGTATTTTTTAAACAACAAAAACCAAACGATCACTTACGAGCAGCTGTTTGACTACATGTGGGAATTTGAACAGCCGACCAAAGAAGCCATCAAGACTATCGTAAAAGAGCTGCGCCGCAAGATCGGCAAGGACACAATCAAAAATTTATACGGCGTAGGATATCTATGTGAAGTCCAAATTTAAATTTATCGTCCTGCTGCTCGTCGTTTTGTACGGCGCCATTACCGTTTTGGTTTTTAACTTTTACCGCGATCTTGCGCTAAAAGACGCCAAGCAGGAGGCTGTTTACGTGCTAGATGCGATGAACGGCATACGCGACTACATCTCTACCGTCCAGCGCCCGCTCATAGATGAGTTAAAAGATCAAGGCGCGATAGACAAAGACCTTTTTGACCCCAGACTCATGTCCTCATCCTACATCACGCGTCAAATTTACAAAATCCAGCTCGCCAAAAAAAACATAAACTACGACTACAGGCTAACGGCGACGAATCCGCTAAATCCCGAACACGAAGGCACGGAATTTGAAAATGAAATTTTAGAAGGGTTTAAGGAGGGCAAATACGAGGTCTACTCTGACGTAATCAAAGACCAAAACGCCTCGTACTTTTTCGTCGGCCTTCCTATCAAAAACTCCCACCCGTCATGCGTCGAATGTCACAACATAAACAGCGCGCCTAAAAAAATGCTCGAACAATACGGAAATTTAAATAATTTCGAGGGCAAAGTCGGCGACACGATAGCGATGGTGAGCTTTAAAATCCCGGTAAAAAGCATTTTGCTCTATCATAAACAGGAGTTTATCGTTAGCGGCGTGGCGATCACGGCGATCTTTGCAGCGTTTTTATTTTTTGTTTATAAAATCCACAAAGGCAACGAAAAAACCAAGTTGCAAAACGAGCTTTTGATGATAAATCAAAGCCGCCTGGCCTCGATGGGCGAAATGATCGGCAACATCTCGCACCAGTGGCGCCAGCCTCTAGCGCAGATCAGCTCGACTCTGGTAAATTTGGAGCTTTACTCCGAGCGAGGCAAGCTAAGCGAGCAGAGGCTAAAAGAGGCCATCGAGGAGGCAAACGAGCAGGTCAAATTTATGTCTGACACGATCGAGGATTTTAAAAATTTCTTTAATCCAAATATGCCAAAGAGCGAATTTGAAGTAAAGCAGGCCATAGAGCAGGCTTGTAAAATTTTAAACGCGACGCTCAAAAAGCACGTCATCGACGTAAAAGTCGAGATAAAAGAAAATTTTACGCTTTACGGCAACATAAACGAGCTCATTCAAATTTTAATTAACATTATAAATAACGCCAAAGAAGCATTTTTAAACGTGCCGCAAGAGCGGGCGCAAGCAAACCGATGGCAAATTTTAATAACCGCCCTTTTGCAAAACGGAGAACGCGCGATAACGCTCGAAAATAACGCCGGTAATATAGATAAAGGCGTGATAAATAAAATTTTCAAGCCGCATTTTACTACAAAAAAATCAGGCAGCGGGCTTGGGCTATATATGAGCAAGGTAATAGCCGAAAAAAATAACGCCCGAATTTACGCACAAAATATAAATAATGGCGTAGTATTTACTATTAAATTTAAAAATTCATAATTTATTAAATTTCCCCTTTTTTCGCCCCCTTTTTACGATAGCATTATCAGTATGAAATCTTTTTGATTTTAGATCCAAAATTTATAAGGAGGGCGCAATGAGGAATTTAAGTAAAACCTTATTAGGTTTGCTTATGGGCGTTAGCGTCTTCGCATCGCAAGCCTGTTGCGAAGAACACAACATGCAGATGTCTCAACAAGCGCGAGACGTCATAGCAAACCCAAAAGGCACGCTTCAAAGTAGAGGCGTAATATCCTTGCAAGACTACATCGTAGAAGAGCAAGAGATGTATGAGTGGCTGTTTAAAAACCACCCGATTTTCACAAAATACGGCGGTAAAACAGTCGGTAAACTGGACGTTCACGACCGTGGACTTGAGTGGCTTGCCGAAGGTCACGGCTTTGACATGTCAAAAGCTAGTAAAAGAGACGGCGGTAAAGGCTACAGCTCTATGATGTATAGGATACCTGCGGGTTCGTCTTTGCAGTTTCCTAACAAATTCGTAGGATCCGAAAAGTGCGGCGAGTGCCACCCTGCGCAGTACGAGGTATGGAGCAGATCGCGCCACGCCACTACTATCCGCTTCCCTGGCGAGCACCCTGAGGTTAACAACAACCTAACCGATCCGGTATTTAGCCCGGATACCGCGTCTATCTTGCCTCAAGGTATTACTCCGGACGTTATTTACGCCACCGTCGGACACCTAAGAACCAAATTCGGCTACGTAGACGCGTGGCTTTTGCGAGGAACTTACCACGTAGAGGGCGGTTTGCTACGAGACGGCACAGGTCAGATTGTAGCAGGCGGTAACCAATTCCAAAGAACTTGGGCGTTAAATTTAACTCCTGAAACAGTTAAGAAAATCAAAGATTTCGTTCCTGATTTCCCGGAAACTCTAGCTGATTACGGCGATAACGGCGGATACGTCAGAGGTCTAGCCTCATACGCCGCTAAATACAAAAAGTC
>NZ_CALIII010000360.1 GCF_938018145.1 uncultured Campylobacter sp. | reverse complement strand
AAATGAGAGTTTTGATAATAGAAAACGAAATCTACCTAGCCCAAAGCATCGCCTCAAAGCTAGAAAATCTAGGCTACGAGTGCGAGATAGCAAGGAGCGCGGCGGAGGCGATGAAAAGCGAGCCTGAGCAGAGGGCAAAGGAGGGCGCTAAGGACGTACACTTTGACGTTGTGCTGCTCTCTAGCGCGTTTGCGGGCGACGATACGCTAAAAATCATACAAAAATTTAAAGACTCCGTCGTCATCCTGCTCATCACCTATATCAGCAACGACACCGTCTCGATCCCGATAAAAGCGGGTGCTAGCGACTACATACAAAAGCCGTTTATGATCGAGGAGCTGGTGCGAAAGATCAAGCATTTCGAGGAGTTTAGGCGTCTGCAAACATTTATAAAAACCTATCAGGACTACCTAAACTATCATTTTAAGGCTGTATCGGCGCTAAATTTCGACTTTAAGCGCATAAAGCTGCCGCTTCTCATCAAGTGCAATAAAATGATAAACGCCGATAACTTTGTTTTTGAGTACGCAAAGGCGCTAAATTTGAGCTTTAAATACGTCCCGCTAGAACCCGGCATCGACGTGGAGGCAATAGCCGCGGCAAATCCGCGCACGCTTTTATATTTTTCAAATTTTCAAATTTTACGCCAAGAGGCCAAAAATCAGATCGTCTCTCTCGCCGCCAAACGCAAGCTCATCGCAAGCTCGACAAATCCGAACGAAGAGACGCCGATGGAGACGCTAAACATCACAAGCGACGAGAAAAATTTCCAAATCGACGAAATTTTGACGATCGACGACTACATCAAGCACATCATCGTAAACTATCAGGACAAATACCCCGACACCGAGCTTAGCAAAAAGCTAGGCATCTCGCGAAAATCGCTTTGGGAAAAGAGGAAAAAATATGACGTCGTCAAGAAAAAATAACGCCGTTTGGATAAACGACGAGGCCTTCGGCGCGCTTGATCTCATAGAAAATCAAATTTTTAGCAAATTTAACCGCCTGATGAACGAAAAAGAGGCGAACGAGATCTATGAGACGGGTTTTTTGGCCGGCGAGCCGATGCCATATACTTTCGTCTTCGCTCCGCACGGCAAGCGCAATCAAGAAACGATAAAAAACGCCTCAAAGGGCGATCATATCGAGCTTATAAGCGGCGGCAAGGTCGTGGGGTATATCGAGGTCGGCGAGGTTTTTAAATTTAACGCCGAGAAAAGCTCGCAAAATATCTTTCGCGCTAACGAAGCTGCGCCCGCACAGCAAAGCCAAAGCGGCGAACTGGCCGTAAGCGGCGAGATAAAAATCTACGACGATAAGCTAGCCGAGGTAAGAAAGCTGATCGAAGAGGTCAAAAGAGAGCAAAACGTCCGAAAAATCTCGGCGATCATGCTAACCGCGGAGCCCTTTAATCGCGCGCACGAGCGCCTGATCAGGATGACGATAGACAGCTCCGATCTGGTGTTGCTATTTTTACTAAAAAGCCACGGCGCGGACGAGATGATGA
>NZ_CALIII010000359.1 GCF_938018145.1 uncultured Campylobacter sp. | reverse complement strand
TAAAACTCCGACTGCCTCTCTAAAATATTCGCTTAATTTCATTGCTTGTTCAGTCGGGATTTTGCGGATCACGTCGCCGGTTTTCATCTCCATTACGTTTACGTACATGGCCTCTATCTTGTCGTTGTAGCCAAAGCGTATGCTAGTGCCTAGATCTTCCATTTGTTTATTTAGTTTTTCGGTGGCTTCTTTTACTTTTTCATTTAGCGTTTCGTTATTTTGCTCGGTTAAATTTTGCGTCGTATCTTGCTGGATCTGCGTCCTTTCGACCTCTCTAGTTTGCGTAGAGCTTTGCGCGTGCGAGCTTGTAGCTACGTTTGTCATCGGTTGGCTCGCTACTTTGAAAATTTCCATATTTTCTCCTTTGAATATTTGCTAGCTTCTATATCGTCAAATTTGCAAATTTTTTTAGCCCCGTTTGGGAAAATTTTTGCTTAATTTAAATTTTCGCATAAATTTGTTAAAATCCAGCCTAAATCAAGGCGAGAAAAAGGAGAATTCGTGAAAATTTCGTTTGAATGCGACTGTATTTTGCTTGAGGAGTCGCTAAGGCTATTTCTGAGGGATTTTATCTCGCCTAGAAAAGATTGCGATTTTATCGTGGCGGACAAAAAGATAGAGGCCAAAAAGCCCGTTTTCGTGATCGCCGAGCGCTCGCCGCATCTAAAAATCCCTTTTAGTAAAGAAGCCCTTATCTCCGCGCTTGAGGAGTTTTACTCGGCGATTCAGTTTTCAGAACCAGTCGCGCTCTCTCGCGCGACCGCGCCCGCAAAAGAAGAAGCCGCGCCGCAAAACGGTTCAAATTTGGAGCTTGAGGTTTCAAATTTGATAGATAAATTTAAAGAAGAATTGCTTGCGATTTTAAGGAAAGCTCGTTGAAAAATCTCTACGCTACGATTTCAAGCGGTAAATTTAAAGGTAAAAAGCTGCTTTTGCCCTCGCTTCAAACCACAAGAAGCACAAAAAGCATCGTCAAAGGCTCATTTTTCGATTCGTTTCGCTACGAGCTAGCGGGCAAGGTTTTTATCGAGGCTTTCGGCGGTAGCGCGCTGATGGCCGCAGAAGCGCTAAGCAACGGCGCGACAAAGGCCTACGCGGTAGAAATCAACAAAAACGCTTATAAAATCGCGCTACAAAACGCTAAACTTATCGGCTACGAGCTGGAAATCGTAAACGGCAATACTTTTGACGCTACTCCTGCCATCGTCTCGAGGCAAAATTTGCCCGTTATCTTGTACCTCGATCCGCCTTTTGATATCAGAGACGGTTTTGCGGACGTTTATGAAAAGTGCGTAAATTTGGCAAGAAATTTGCCAAAAGACAAAATTTATCTGATCGCTTTCGAGCACGCCAGCCATCTAAATTTACCTGAAAACATCGGCTCGTTCACGCTTTTAAAATCTAAAAAATTCGGAAATACTTCGCTTAGCTACTATTCTTAAAAATTTTTGTTTCAATTTGGAATGCTAATTGCTTTTAGTCCTTGAAAATACAAATTTAAGGACTAAAATGAAACTAGCGGCATGCTTGCTAACCCTTGCCATATCGGCTTTTGCGGCGCAGATAAAAGACATCGCAAACGTCGTGGGCGTGAGGGAAAATCAGCTGATCGGATACGGTCTGGTCGTCGGTCTAAACGGCTCTGGCGACGGCAGTAGCTCGGAGTTTACGATCCAGTCTCTTTCAAATATGCTTCAAAGCGTGAACGTAAAAATCAAGCCCGACGATATCAAATCTAAAAACACCGCTGCGGTTATGGTTATCGCAAAGCTACCGCCGTTTGCTAGGCAGGGCGATAAGCTTGATGTCGTGATATCATCTATCGGCGACGCAAAGAGCCTGCAGGGCGGAACGCTTTTGATGACTCCGCTTAAGGGCGTGGACGGCGACATTTACGCTCTAGCGCAGGGCTCGCTAACCATAGGCGGCAAGACGGCATCTCGCGGAGGCGGAAGTAAAGGCGGCAACCACGTAACCGCAGGCACGATCCCAAGCGGCGCTATCGTGGAGCGCGAGATAGCGTACGATATCTATAATCAAGAAGCGATATTTTTAAGCCTTAAAGAGTCAAATTTCGATACCGCTTCAAGCATACAAAGAGCGGTAAATTTAAACGTAGGCGTCGATAGCGCGGTAGCCGTCGACTCGCGAACGATCAGGATCGCTAAGCCAAACGGCGCAAACATGGTCGACTTCGTAGCTAGGGTGTTAAATTTGGATGTGGATTATAAAGCGCTAGATAAGATCGTAATCGACGAGCGCACGGGCACGATAGTAAGCGGTATAAATATCACAGTTGATCCCGTCGTCATCACGCACGGCGATATCACGATAAAGATAGAGCCTAGCTCATACGACGATATGGCGGCAAATCAGCAAACAATCGATCTGCAAGACGGCGCAGCGGTAGATCCGCTAACTAATATGCTAAAAATCAGCGGCGAAAAAACAACCGTAGCTAGCGTCGCAAGGGCGCTAAGCAAGATGGGCGCGACTCCTAGCGACATTATCGCGATAATGGAAAATCTAAAACGCGTCGGCGCTATACACGTAGACTTGGAGATAATATAATGTTAAACGTAGACAGTTCGGCGGCTTTAAGCTCATATAATAAATTTGCCACTAGCTCAATCGAAAATAGGCGCGCGGATAGGTTTCAAAGCGAGCAAGACGCGCTTTTAAAAGAGCAAACTGATGCTTTTGAGGCATTTTTGGTTAAAAGCGTGCTAGATATCGCTCTAAAGGATGAAAATCCGTTATTTGGCAAAGATGCCGGAGACGAGATCTATCACTCGATGTACAACGACACGATGAGTAAGGCTCTGAGCGGAAATTTGGGCTTTAGCGAACTTTTATTCAATTATTTGAAAGAAAGGGCTTAAGAAATTTCAAAATTTGCCGATTTAGTTTCTAACAAATCTAAAAAGGCTTGAAAATGATAGGAACTTTGGGAGCTAAACTGGGCATGAGCCCGCAACAAATCACTCGCTCAAACGACGTAAAAAAGAGCGAAAACATGGAAAAAACACAAGGCAAAGAAGAAAGCAAGGTTGCAAAGATAGCCGAGCAGATCGCAAACGGAACATATAAACTAGATATGTCCAAGACTGCAAAAGCCGTTGCCGATACGCTTTTATAAGATTTTTTGTCCTTGCGTAAAAAGAAAGGACAAAAATGCTTAAAAGATACTTGGATGAGGCGATGGGCGTACTAGACGAGCTCATCGCTCAAACTACGGAAGATATAGAAAAGATAAAACTAGCCGATCACAGCAAGGTCGATGATAGCGTTAGACGCAAAAACGAGCTGGTTAAAAAATTCGAATCCGTAAAATCTCTGCTAGATAAAGAGCTTTTAAGAGTCTCAAGGGAAAACGGCGGGGCAAATTTAAGCTCTATCCTTGACGATGAGGTAAAATCGTCTCTCGCGCTTATGCGCTCAAAGCTTGAAGAGCTCTACTCAAAAAACAAAGAATACGCAAAATACGTCGTCGGAGTGAAAGAATTTTTCGATAGCTTGCTAAAAAATATGTTTAAAGGCGAGCAAGACGGCGGCTACGACAAAAACGGCCTAAGGCCGGAGAGTTTATTTAAAACGAGGGTTTAAAAAATGGCTAATATATTTTCGTCTTTGCACATCGGCGTGAGCGGTCTGGATGCCGCGCAGACGCAGATCACTACGACCGGACACAACATCACAAACGCCGATAGCGAGCACTACACCAGGCAGCGCGTTGTGCAGTCTGCTAGAGAGCCTTTTCACGATATTCCTGGCGATATCGGCAGGGGTACGCAGGTCGATACGGTCGTGCGCGTGCATGACGAATTTACATTCGCTAGGCTTCGAACTTCAAATATAAATTTAGAATCAACCGAATACAAAAAGCAAATTTTAGAGGAAATTTCACAGCGCTTCCCCGATCTGCAAAGCGTGGGCATAGGCAGGGATTTACAAAATTATTTCAACGCGTGGAACAACCTCGCTTCAAACCCGACCGAGGGCTCGCAAAAGATAAATTTGCTAAACAACGCTAACACGCTTTCAACCAGCATTAACAAAGCTAGCGACATGCTAACCAAGATCCAAAAGGACGTGGACTCGCAGATAGAAGTTACCGTAAATGAAATAAATAAATACGCCAAGCAAATCGCGCAGATAAATAAAGAGATCGTGCGCGTCGAGTCCGTGGGCAACACTAGAGCAAACGATCTGCGCGACAAACGCGATCAGCTCGAGCTTGCTATGTCAAAGCTTGCGGGTATAAGCGTATTTAAGGGCGAACTGCAAGGAACTAACGTCGATCCTACAGTAACGGACGTAGGTACGAAGCATCAGATAAATATCTCGGGATTTAATATAGTTGACGGCGTGACATACCACCCGCTAAAGATAGATAAAATGAACAATAGAAGCGATTTTAAAGGCGTTTATTTTGAGAGAGAGGACGGCAAAAAGGTCGATCTAAACGGACGTATCCAGGGCGGTAAACTAGGCTCGGCATTGGATCTACGCGGACGCAGGATGGATGATAGCGGAGAGTTTCAGGACGGAACGATACAAAAGTATATAGACAACCTAAATACGTTTGCTAAAGGCATCATAAACGAGACGAACAATATCTACGCAAGATCGGCCGTAGAAAACGCCGTAACAGACGAGATAAAAGACCTAAGCGACTCTAGAACGCTGATGAATTTTAATAACGACATCAAGCACGGCAGCTTTGACGTCGTGGTTTATAACAACCAAGGCCAAGAGGTCGCTCGCAAAACGATCAACATAAATGCCTCGACTTCGATAAACGATAACACTCGCGGCAACTCCATCGTGCGCGACTTTAACTCCGACACTGACGATAACGGCGATAACAACTCGCTAAACGACGTGGATGATTATTTTCAGGCGAGCTATCAGTACGACGCGGCGACGGGCAGGGGTACTTTTGGCGTCATACCTAAAAGAAACGCCGGCGAATACAGCGTCGCTTTCATCGATAAAGGCACGAATTTCCCGGGTATCATCGGGCTAAACAGGGTATTTGAAGGCGATAAAGCTAAAAATATGAGCGTAAAAAGCGAGCTAATGGAAAATCCGCACAAGCTAAAAGCCTACTCAAATCCGACTCCGGGCAACAACGAAGTCGCAAACGATATGGTGCAAATGCAGTATAAAAAAATCATATTTTACTCCGACAAGCATGCGGACAAGGAGGAGAGCGTCGAGGGATACTACCGCTATATAACCACCGATCTAGCTAGCCAAACTCAGGCAAATAACGATCTAAACGACGCAAATACAGCTATCCATAAAGTTGCTATGTCTGAGTACCAGTCGGTTAGCGGCGTAAATTTAAACGAGGAGCTGACAAATCTCATACGCTTTCAAAGCAGTTACGGTGCGGCGGCTAAAATCATCACGACCGTAGAAAAGATGCTCGATACCTTGCTAACCGTCAAACAATAAATTTAAATTTCTTTTAGCCTTTTTGGTTTAAAATCTCGTTCAAAAAGGCTAAAAATGGACTTAAAAACCCTTCTGGATCAAAACGTAATCTCTAAAAATACCCATGCGGACTTGTTTGCCGCCGCCGATCCGCTACAAGTCGCTAGCAAATTTAAAACGCCCGAGATCTCGCTTATCTGCGCGCTTTTTGCTTACGGCAACGCAAAACTAATCGTAAATTTTCTAAATTCGCTCGATTTTTCGTTGCTGGATAAAAGCGAGGAGGAAATCGCCTCAAATTTGACGCGGCACAAATACCGCTTTCAAAGCTGCGAGGACGTGAGGCAGATTTTTATCACCGTTTCGCGCCTGAAAAAATACGGCGACATCGAGAGTGTGGTGAGAACGGGCTTTGAAAAAAACGGCTCGATGGCGGACGGCATAAACGAGCTTATTAAATTTATCTATTCGCTCAATCCTTACCGCTCGGAGGGGTATGAGTTTTTCTTCGGCAAGCCATACGAAAAAGCGCCGCAAAGCCCGTATAAACGCTACAATATGTTCCTGCGCTGGATGGTGCGAGATAGCGACATCGACCTTGGGCTCTTTAAAAGCCTGCCAAAAAGCAAGCTCCTCATACCTCTTGACGTGCATACGCACCGAGTTTCGCTAAATTTGGGCTTAATCTCTCGCAAAAGCTATGATTTTAGGGCCGTGCGCGAGCTAACGGACAAGCTTTGCGAATTTGACCCCGCCGATCCGATCAAATACGACTTCGCGCTCTACCGCATCGGCCAAAGCGGCGAACTAGCGCAAATTTTAAGCGAGATAAAGTAAATTTGGCGGGTTTTTCTCTCGCGAAACAGCGGCAAATTTAAGCCCTTGCGGCGCATTAAATTTAAGAAAATTTAAAGCCTAAATTAATCAAATTTAGGCTATAGTTACCTCGCAATTACATTTTAAGGAGAAAAAATGAAAAAAATCGTTTTAGCTAGCGCGGCTCTAGGCTGCCTACTCGCTACTAGCGCTCTTGCGCACGAGGAAAAAGTCTTTGATCCAAAGGCTGGCAAGCACCTTGTTGTAACTATGGAGCAACTAAGTGAAAAAGGCAACACTGTCGTGGGCGAGGTCGTAGCGATCGAGACTAACTACGGCGTGGCGTTATTCCCGAATCTTAAAGGCCTTGAGGGCGGCGCGCACGGATTTCACGTGCATCAAAACGCTGACTGCGGCGCGAATGAAAAAGGTCTAGGCATGAAAGCGGGCGGCCACTGGGATCCAAGCGACACCAAAAAACACTCTTTTGCATGGGACGACAACGGCCACAAGGGCGATTTGCCTGCGCTTTTCGTCGATGCCGAGGGTAACGCGGTTTATCCTGTGCTAGCTCCGAAAATCAAAACAATCGACGAGCTAAAAGGCCACTCGCTAATGATCCACGTCGGCGGCGATAACCACAGCGACCATCCAAAGCCTCTTGGCGGCGGCGGCGCTAGAATGGTTTGCGGCGTTATAAAATAATCCCGCATTCGCCGATTTGCCGCGCTCGGCGGTCGGCGGATTTTTCTTTTTTTACTCAAATTTGACGTGATTTAAATTTGCTCTAAAGGCGTTTTGGACGTTAAATTTGATAGCCTTCTTTTTAACCTAGCATCTCTTAAATGCAAATTTATATGCGCTATTTTACAAACGAAATTTTAAAAACTATGCCAAATTTACCCTTATCAAATTTGACTCAAATTTCGGTATCTAAATTTACGAAATTTATTCCAAAATTTTGAAATAAAATCGCCGAGCGCGCTCGTAAAATTTACAAAATACGCCGCAACCCAAATTGCTAAATTTAACCCTGCTTGGCAAAAATTACTCGCTATTTCGTTAAATTTTAACAGCAGTAAAACAAAAAGCCGAATTTTATAAATTTTTTAAATTTTTCGTAGTATGATTTTGTTTTTTGAGGGGGCGGAAATGGACTTTGACTTCGGAGTTACGGCGTATTTGATATTTTTTGCAG
>NZ_CALIII010000358.1 GCF_938018145.1 uncultured Campylobacter sp. | reverse complement strand
AATTTTTACTAGCTCCGTTAAAGACGCTCGCGATATGAGCCGCGAAAGGCCTTATTGACCTATCGCGCTTTGCTTCTCTTTGTCCTTCGTATCCACCCAGATATTCGGCACCGCTCCGCCAGGCGTTAAAAATATCTTCGCGTCTTTATTTTCGCGTAACGCCTCGTTAAATTTAGCCTGCGTCTCGATCTGCTTTAAATTTAGCAAATTGTGATCGAGGCTTTTTGCGACCTCTTTGTTTGCGTATGCCTGCGCGTCGGCTTCGATCTTAGCGGCGTCCGCGCGACCCTGAGCCTCGATGATAGCAGCTTTGGCCGTACCTTCTGCGAGGGCTGCTTTTTTGAGCGCCTCTTGATTTGCGCGCTCTACTTCGTATTTGGTTCGCTCGGCCTCTTGCTTAGCGATTTGTACGCGCTCGATCTGCTCTTTTACCTTTTCAGGCAGGATGATCTCGCGCAGTTGCACGGTTAGCAGCTCGACGGGTTTGTTCGGCTGTGCGTCGATATCCTTGCGGATACCCTCGTCGATAGCCGTGGCTAGGTCGTTTCGCTTCGTCGGAAGCTCCTCGGCGGTGTATTTACCCGCGATACTGCGCACGACGTCGCGTACGACGGGATCTACGATCTTGTTTTCCCAGCTAAGACCCCAAGACGCGATCGTTTGAGGCGCGTTTTCAGGATTTAGGCGGTACTGCACGGTGATGTCGATGCTAACAGGCAAGTTTCTCGCGTCCAAAACGGAGATCGAGTTTTTGCGGATGATGCCCGCTTGAGCCTGTGCGCCGTACTTTTGCGCCGCTTCGCCCATATCTTCGCCAGACGTGTAGTTGATGAGGCGTACGCGCGTATCGACTACGATGACCTTTTGCAAAAACGGGATAAAGAAGTGCAGTCCCGGCTGCATCGGAGACGGGTCGTATTTACCCAAATTTGACTTGATGCCCACTTCGCCCGAGTTTATCGTGACGAAAGGCTGCGTGAGCGCGATCACGGCCACGAGCGCGATGATGACGTAGGCAAAGGCTGAAATTTTGCCAAATCCTTTAAAATCAGGCGTTTTAAAATTTACTTTTGGGCCCTTGCTCTCGCCGCCGTTATCGTCTCCGCCGCCGCTAGAGCCGCGCTTTTTATTAAAATAATCATTCAAATCTGCTGGCATTTCGTTCCTTAAATGTAAGTTAGCATCGAGGCGTATTTTGGATTGCGTCCGTAAACTACGTCAAAATACGCGTCTTGTAGGCGTTTAGTTACCGCTCCGCGCTCGCCCGCGCCGATAACGCGGTTGTCGATGTTGCTTATCGGAGTGACCTCGGCCGCCGTACCCGTGAAAAACGCCTCGTCCGCAGTGTATGCGCGGTCGCGGGTGATACGCTCTCTGCGCACTTCGATGCCTAGATCGCGGGCGATTTTGATGACGGTGTCTTGCGTGATGCTAGCTAGGCTGCTGTCGTTTGGAGGAGTGATGAGCGCGCCGTTTTCCACGATGAAAAAGCACTCGCCCGGCCCCTCTGAGATGTAGCCCTCGCTATCAAGTAGCAGCGCCTCGTCGTAGCCCGCCTCTTTGGCTTCGTAGTTTGCCATTTGCGAGCAGAGGTAGTTCGAGCTTGATTTCGCGCGGCTCATTTGACCGCCGACGTTTAGTTTGGCAAAGCTCGAAATTTTCACGCGGATGCCCTTTTTTAGGCCCTCTTCGCCCAGATACGCACCCCACTCCCATGCCGCGATTGCCGTATTTACGGGAGCTTTGGTGTGAGCTAGACCCATCACGCCGTAGCCTAGATAAACGATCGGGCGTAGATAGACGTTTGATTTAAATTTATTTGCGCGAAGTAGCTCGACCTGCGCGTCTTCAAGCTCTTTTTGCGTGTATTTGACGTTTAGGATCGTCATTTTGGCTGATTTTAGTAGGCGCGCGGTGTGATCGCTAAGGCGAAATATCGCTAAGCCTTTATCCGTCATATAGGCTCTTGTGCCCTCAAATACGGCGTTTGCATAGTGAAGCGAGTGGGTTAAAACGTGGACTTTAGCGTCCTCCCATTTGACTA
>NZ_CALIII010000357.1 GCF_938018145.1 uncultured Campylobacter sp. | reverse complement strand
TGAGCTCGCTGCTTTTTGAGCGCGTTATGGATATAAAGCTCTCCGTTAAGCCAAAATCGGTCGGCTCGTTTGCCAACAACCTGCGCGAATTCGATACGGTTAGAAATTTTTTCACTTCGAGCACTTTGGCTGTTCTCATCGACCTGCCGTTTGCGATTTTGTTTTTGCTGATTACTTATTTTATCGCCGGCTATTTGGTGGTCGTGCCGCTATTTTTTATGGCGGCCGTGCTTTGCTACACACTTTTTATCAAAAACCCGCTCCAAACTAGCATAAAAAGCACCTTTGAGGCTAGCGCAAAGAAAAACGGAATTTTGATCGAGACGTTAAACGGCCTTGAGACGATAAAAACCATGGGCGCGACTGGAAACGTGCAGTGGAACTGGGAAGAGGCCACCGGCGAGATAGCGAACAAAAGCATAAAATCAAAACTGATCTCGGCGTCGATAAATACGGTTACGTCGTTTTTCGTGCAGCTAAATACGGTCGGCATCATCGTCTTTGGCGTCTATATGATACAAGATACCAAACTCACGATGGGCGGACTTATCGCGGCCGTGATGCTTAGCTCGCGCGCTATCGCCCCTATGGGGCAGTTTGCGAGCCTGCTGGCAAACTACGAGCAGACGAAAACCGCCTACGAGAGCCTAAAAAAGATAATGGAGATGCCCGTCGAGCGTCCAGAGGGCAAAAAATTCGTCCGCCGAAATACCTTTAACGGCAAGATCGAGTTTAAAAACGTATGCTTTACCTATCCGGAAAGCACCAAAGCCTCGCTAGATAGGGTAAATTTTACTATAAACGCAGGCGAGAAGGTTGGCATCATCGGTAGAAACGGTTCGGGGAAAACCACTATCGAAAAGCTTATTTTGGGACTTTATTCGCCGACCGAGGGCTCGATCCTGATCGACGGCATCGACATAAATCAAATCGACCCGGCCGACTTGCGCCGAAATATCGGCTACGTCCCGCAAGACGTGGTTTTGTTTAAGGGTACGGTAAGAGGCAACATCGTCTACAAAGCCCCGCACGTAGATGATATGCAGATCATCCGCGCAGCAAAAGTTAGCGGCGTGGACGAATATGTAGACGCGCATCCGCTGGGCTTTGATATGCCGGTACATGAACGCGGCGAGGGCATAAGCGGCGGCCAGCGTCAAGCTATCGCCGTAGCGCGTGCCTTTTTACTCGATAGTCCGATTATATTGCTCGACGAGCCGACAAATTCCCTGGATAGCAGCGTGGAAAATAAGCTAAAAAACAATCTCAAATTTAACACGAAAGATAAAACTATGCTACTTATCACGCACAAAATGTCTCTGCTCGAGCTAGTAGATAGACTCATCGTCGTCGATAACGGCAAGATACTGCTAGACGGGCCGAGAGATGAAATTTTAGCTAAGCTTGGCGGAAAGTAGCGAGCATGGATAAGAAAAATTTAGAAATACAAGAAAATATCGGACAAAATTTGGAAGCTTCGACTCAAAACATAAAAAAGATCATCCAGTCTAAAAACTACGACGCAAACGATCTTCGTTTTATGTCAAGCTTGTCGGAGGCGGTGCTGGCAAAGGCGCCGTCGGGATCTAGGAAAATTTTGTACATCGTCGCCATAACCGTTTTTTGGCTAGTGGTTTGGGCGTCGTTTGCGCAGATAGACGAGATCACGCGCGGCAACGGCAAGATCATCCCGTCGGGCAAAAATCAGATCGTACAAAATTTGGAAGGCGGCATAATCGAGGAAATTTACGTTCGCACGGGTGATGAGGTAAAGAAAAATCAAATTTTGCTAAAAATCGACGACAAAAGCGTTTCTAGCGTCTACGGAGAGTCCAAATTTAGACTAAACGAGCTGCAGGCAAAATACCTGCGCCTTTACGCCGAGTCAAACGACGAGGAATTTGATGCGAAAGAGACGGGAGATAAGGACTACGACCGATTCGTCGGATTTGAAAAGAGCCTTTATGATACGAATAAAGCGAGGCTAAGGGAGCAAATCGGCATCCTAGAGGAGCAGATAAAACAGCGCCAAAGCGAGCTAAAGGAGCTTGAGAGTAAGATCGACCAGACTCAAAGCAGCTACAATCTGCTACAAAAAGAGAAGCAGATAACCGAGCCGCTATTTAGAAAAGGGCTTGTGAGCGAGGTTGAGTACCTGCAGCTTCAAAGACGCGTAAACGACCTAAGGGGCGAGCTAAGCGCGGCAAAACTATCTATCCCTAGAGTGCAGTCCACGATAAAAGAGGTGGAAAATAAAATAACCGAAGCCAAGCTTGCCTTTCAAAATAGTGCAAAAAAAGAATTTAACGAAGTTTCGGCTGAAATTTCTAGGCTAAACGAAAGCCAGGTAAATTTAAGCGACAAAGTAGAAAGAACGCTCGTGCGCTCGCCGGTGGACGGCATAGTAAGCAAGCTGATGGTAAATACCGTCTCTGGCGTCATAAAGCCCGGCATGGACATCGCCGAGATCGTCCCCGTCGAGGATAGCTTGATAGCCGAGGTAAAGGTAAAGCCTGCGGACGTGGCTTTTTTGCGACAAGGATTAAAAGCGATGGTTAAGCTTACCGCTTACGACTTTGCGATATACGGCGGACTAGAGGGTGAAGTGACGCAAATCTCAGCCGATACGGAAACAAACGAAAAAACTGGCGAGAGCTACTATCTAGTCAGGATAACGACCGAGAAAAACTACCTAGGAAGCGAAGATAGACCGCTTCGCATCAAGGTGGGCATGATAGCTAGTGCCGACATTATAACCGGTAAAAAAACGGTGCTTGATTATTTATTAAAGCCGATATTAAAAGCTAAACAAAACGCTTTGAGAGAACGATAGGAGCGCGGATATGAGAATTTTGGCGTATTCAGGAAATGCAGCCGTAATAAACGAAATAAAAGATAAGCTGGTCGGACGCGACGTCGCGGTCACGCAGGAAAAAGATAAATTTTTAGAGCTTGCTTACGATAAGAACTACGACGTAGTTTGCGTGGATATTTGGGATGCCGACAAAGAAGTGAGAGAGCTTTTGAGCGCGGTGGAGGGCATTAAAATTTTGATACTTTCTCATGAGCCTAAATTTAACGAAGGTAGAGAATTTTTACACCTAGGCGCAAAGGGGTATGCAAACGCGCGTATGCTTGAGGTGCATTTTAAGGACGCGCTCGAAGCGATCGAAAGAGGCGAGGTTTGGCTATATCCGGAATTTATCCAAAATATGATACAAATGATGACGAAGGAAATTTTGCCATCAAATTCGTCAAATTTGCTAGAAAAGCTAACAAACAAGGAAAAAGAGATAGCGGAGCTAGTCTATAAAGGGCTAACAAATCAAGAAATCGCCGAGATTTTACAAATAACCGTAAGGACGGTAAAAGCGCACGTAGGCACTATTTTTGAAAAAACAGGAGCGAAAGATAGGATAAATTTGATTTTATTGATGCAAAAAATGGAATAATTTTCTTAAAAACCTTGACTTTGAAAAGAAATTGGGCTATAATCCA
>NZ_CALIII010000356.1 GCF_938018145.1 uncultured Campylobacter sp. | reverse complement strand
TTGACGGTCGTTTTGACTCATGCATTTTTTAACGTGCTCGTTTTGCGCTAGCAGCGTCGCAACCGTCATCGCGGAGAGTTTTTCCTCTTCTATGTTTTTATTTAAAATTTGCGTTTGAAAGTCGAGAAATTTTTTGATATTTTCCGTCTGCGTCTGCTCGTCCCAGCGCGCTTTATAAACTGCTAAAACGCTTGCTACTACGAGGATTGCGAGCGTTAGAAGTATCTTTTTATTCACGGGCTCTGCCTAGCTCGCGCGCTAAAATTTGAGAAAATTCGGCAAAATCAGGTAAATTTAGCTCGCCCTCGCGCTGCTTTTTGCCCCACATGGACTCGGGGAAAAAGCTATCGCTCTCAAACCTCGCCATCACGTGAAAATGCACGCGCGGCACGTAGTTTGCAAAGCTTGCGATGTTTATTTTTGTTGGATTATAAAATTTTCTCATTACTTTTTCGGTCGTTAAAACCGCTTCAAATACCCTTTTTTGCGTCGCTTCGTCGCAGTCGGTTAGCTCCTTAAACGGCGTTTTGGTGAAAATTTTTACCCACGGGATTTCGCTCGTTTCTCGCTCGACGAAAATCAGCTCGTCTTCAAAAATCATTTTAAGCTCCTTTTTGATAGCGATTTTAGCCAAATTTGAATTTTAATCTTTTTAAATTTATACTTCAGGCATTTTGGCTTCGACGCTTTACGGCGGTCAATTTATAAAATTTGAAAGGAAATTTGAGCTTATGAGACGTTTGATTTCGCTCATATTTTTTGTGGCGCTGGCTTTTGGGGGCGAGCTAGCCGATCTTAGCAACGAGTGCAAAAAGGGAAACGACGAGATTTGCAAAAGGCTCTCGTTCGCGATTAAAAACCTCGAGCTTGCCTGCGATGAAGGCGGCGAGAAAAACGCGATGTATTGCGCGGGACTTGGGTATTTTTACGAGTTTGATAAGGTATTTACAAAAGCCGTGCGATACTATGACAGAGCTTGCGGGCTTGGCGCGGACAAAGCCTGCGTGTATCTGGGGCTGCTTTATCAAAATGGGCAAGGAGCGGCGCAAGATCACAAAAAGGCAAACGAGCTTTTTGCTAAAGCCTGCGAAAAGGGCGTAGGCGAGGGGTGCGCGAGCCTAGCATATAGCTACGGCAAGGGGCTTGGCGTCTATCCTGACGGCAAAAAAACGAACGAACTATTTGCCAAAGCCTGCGAGCTAGGCGAGGAAACGGCGTGCTATAATCTCGCTCTAAGCTACGCGCTAGGTGGCGGCGTGCAAAAGGACGCGGCAAAGGCGGTGCAGATATTTGCGGCCTCTTGCGATCGCGGACACGTTGGCTCTTGCGCCGATCTTGGGGTTTGCTATTTTAAGGGCGAGGGCGTAGAAAAAGACTACGAAAGAGCCGTTGTGCTCTTTACTAACGCTTGTTCGGGCGCGAGTGCGCTAGCCTGTGCAAATTTGGGCTTTGCCTACGAAAAAGGCATGGGCGTAGAAAAGAATAAAAACGCGGCCAAAGAACTTTACGATAGAGGTTGCAAGCTCGGAGAATTTAACTCGTGCCAGTATCTAAAAAATTTGCGTTGAGATAAGTGGGGAAATAAGCCCTACTGCTGTAAATTTAAAATACGGCTAGCGCGGAGAGGTCTAGAGCTATTTGTGCTGAGATGCTTGTTAAATTTTGCCCTTGAGCTAGCAGAAATGGGCGGAATAATCCGCCGCAACCAACAGCAAAAGTAAAATTTAGCGCCAAAAATAAAAGGGTGTGGGCGCCGCAAATCCAAAATAAATTTGACGCCCGTAGCTAAATTTACCGCTTAAAGTCGTGAATTTGTATATTTGCGCCATGTTTTTTGCAAAGCTGCTGCACCCTTTCTTTCAGCCTTTCCTCGTCATAGCAGATGAGATCGATGTATGCGCGCTTCTGCCCGGTTGCGCCGCCGATTATCTCCAGAAACGAGCCGCAGCCTTCCAGCTCCTCGTCCTCGATCTTGTTTCGCAGATCAAAGCCCGCCTGCATGTCGCCGCCGTTATCAATGCTAAGAAAGCAAAATTTGATGCCAAGCTCGAAAGCTTCATTGTAGATGTCGCGCTCGCCGTTTAGGTACTGATTTACAATGTTGGTCAGGCAGGTGGTGCCCACGATCACGTCCTCGCGCACTTCGCTTCCGTGCGGCTCCATCTCGTAGCTGAAAAAATTCTTTAGCGGTTCGCGCGCGGCTTTTTCGCCGAATTTCTCATCGATCAGATCGGCAAATTCGCTTAGCGGCACGCCGTTTTTCTGCGGCTTATCAAGCACTTCAAGCATTCCCAAAGTGTTAATGACCGTCGTCTCGCCGATGATGTTATCAAGCAGGATGAAACTTAGATTGCCCGCCTTGTTCTCATCCTGCGCGAGCAGAGTGGCTAGGTTTTCGTTGTAAATTTTGATATCCACATCGCTTTCGTTAA
>NZ_CALIII010000355.1 GCF_938018145.1 uncultured Campylobacter sp. | reverse complement strand
GCGTCTTTAACTACACTAGAAAACGCCCGGTAGATAACGAGCACAGCATCTGGGCGGACTACGCTTCGCGAGAGCACTTTGGCGTGGGCGTGGATAGCTCGATGAAATTTGACAAGGTAGGCTACCGCGCGGTCGTATACGGCTCAGACGGCGCAAAACAAGTAAAAGACAGCAACTATCAGCGCCGCCTAGCCAGCATCACGCTCGAGTTTTATCCGACCGAGTCGCTTACGTTTGAGACCGCAGCTAGCTACTACGAGCACAACACTCACGGCTTTGCGGGACTTTTTGCGCTTTACGTAAAAGACGGCATGATCAGAAACGACCTAAAGCTACCAGATCCGGTCGATAACAAAACTCCGGGCCTTGGTCAGCCATACGGCGGTATGAATCTAAAAACGACGACAGCTAGCGCTAAATTTAAATACGCTCCGAGCGAGGATTGGTATTTCGAGGGCGGATATCAGTTCCAGCGAGCAGATCGCCACATACATAGCGTCGTAAATAGGATCATAGATAAAAACGGCAACTACGATACCTATCACAGCGGCGGAGCGACGGCGGCGTATAGATTTGACCTGCCTAGCGGCTATTTAAAGGCGGTCACGGACTTTGATACTTGGGGGCTAAATCACAACTTTAGCGTGCAAGCAAACGGATACAGATACGTGCAGTATCGCTACTCAAATTTAAGCACGACGACGAAAGCGGGCTCGGCAAATATCAACGATCCTAAAATTTTCCCGCATCCAAACTCTAAAAAAGGCTCAAATTTATACAAACTCAGCACAACCGATATGAAAAATATCTCCGTGCTAGACGATATCACGATAAACGATAACTTTAGCTTGCTATTAAGTCTCTCAAACAGCTGGATCAAAGAGCGCACTCGCCCGGCCATAACCGCTACGCAAAGACAGCTAAAACCTATCGTGACCAAATACGACGAATCAGGCCTTAGCTACGGCGCGAGCCTGGTTTATAAACCGGTTGAAAACGTGAGCACCTATATTACCTTTGCCGATAGCTTGCAACAAGGCGGCAGCGGCACGAACACCGACGGCACGACTAGCGTGCTAAAACCGTATCGCTCGAAACAATACGAAATAGGCGCTAAAGCTCGCATAAACGAAATCGACTTTAGCACGGCGGTGTTTAGGATACAGCGCCCTATCGCCTATGTCGGCGGTAACGGCAGATACGACGTCCAAGGCGAGCAGGTAAATACTGGCTTTGAGTTTATGAGCGGCGGAAAAATCACGTCAAATTTAAGCGTTCTAGGCGGATTTACGCTGATAAACTCTAAATTTAAAGATCCGCTACTAAAAGGTGCAAACGGCAAAGTCGTAAACGGCGTGCCTAAACTAAACTCGAATTTGCTATTTGACTACGTAGTGCCAAATACCGAAAAGCTCGCGTTTAGCGCAAATTTCCACTACACGAGCAAGATGTACATCGACGATCTAAACACTCAGGCTACGCCTAGCTTTTTCGTCACGGATCTTGGCGTGAGATACGTTAGCCGCGCGATGCTGGGCAAACAAACCACCTTGCGCTTTAACGTAAATAACGTATTTAACAAAAAATACTGGGCGGGCATGTATCCTGCAAGCGCCGACGGCGCAGGCACCAGCGCTAGCGTTCTTGGCGTAGCTAACGGGCTAAGCCTGGGCGAGAGCAGGATGTTTATGCTTTCTGCTGAAGTCAAATTTTAATTTGATTTAGAGCTTGCCTCGCGAGCGTCTTTAATGGAGCTAGAAATCTCCCTTGATGAACTACGTGTTCTATCTTCGGTAGAAAATTTTCTTCGCAACCATCAAAGCCGTCTCGCGATACTCTACTTTATTGCCTCGCATTCAAATTTGCAACGCTTCTTGATATAAAATTATCTCGCAATACCGCTTTCAAATTTAGCGCTTTCGTACCTCTTTATACGCTCAATTTTAACTAAAATAAAATTTAACCCAAGATGCCTGCAAAGTAAACATAAATTTATTAAATTTAAAAAATATATTACAGATAAGTTGCGGATTAAGGTAATAAGATGTAACATCAGCTTATCTAAATATAAAAATAAATATTTTAACACTTCAACAAAGGGGTATGAATGAAAGTTAAAATTTCAGTCGCCGCATGTGCGGTTTTAGCGCTATTTGCAGCACAAGCAAACGCAGCCGATACGGTCAAGCTTCAGGGGGTCGAGGTAAACAGCGTCGGCGATAATATCAGCGAAAGCGGTATTAGCGAAGGTATACTAAACAAGGGTGTCGCCAGTGGCCCACTAGCAGGCAAAAAGGTGCTTGATATGCCTTATCAGGCAAACACGATGTCGATCGAGACGATGAATCACCAAGGCGTGGCCGGTTTTGAGGATGCGGTGAAGTATTTTCCTTCAGCGCAAATCCAAACCAGAGGCGGCATCGAGGTAGGCCGTCCGCAGACTCGCGGCTTTCAGGGCTCAGTCGTCGGTAACGTACTTTGGGACGGCTTTTACTCGGTTTCTACTACGGCCATACCTATGTATATGTTTGAGGGGCTTCAGATACAAAACGGTCTTGCAGGCTCGCTTTACGGCGGACAAGATCCGGCAGGCATTTTTAACTATACCAGAAAGCGTCCGATACCGTTTTCAAACACGTTTTGGGCTGATTATACGAGTAGGTCAAATTTCGGTATAGGCTGGGATACTTCGGATAGATTTCAGTACGTCGGCTACCGAGGTGTGTTTTACAAGAGCGACGGCGCAAAGCAAGCTAAAAATAGCGACTACGAAAGAAATTTAGCTAGTCTAGGGCTTGATTTTTATCTAACCGAAAATTTTACCATCGAGACGAATTTTAGCTACTACAAACACAAAATTCTAGGAAATCCAGGCGGCTTTTCTATGCCTGGTAGAAACGGCGCTTTAAACTTTGCCGTTCCGGATGCTGCTAAAAATACGAAAGCCGGCCTAGAGCAAGAATGGGCCGGAAGCGATCTAAAAACTACGACTGCTAGCGTTAAATTTAAATACGCACCGACTGAAATTTGGTACTTTGAGGGCGGCTATCAGTGGCAAAAAGCGATCCGCGATATGTACGGTACGAGCAAAACCTTTATCAACCAAAACGGCGATTTTAGCGTAGTGGCTAGCGGCGGAAACGGTGCGGCAAGTAGGTTTGACGTGCAAAGCTGGTTTGCTAAGGCCACGACCGAGTTTGAGACGCTCGGCGTAGAGCACAACTTCGGCGTGCAGGCAAACGGCTATAACTGGACAATATACGGCGCTAAAACCGCAGGCGGAAGAGCAAATTTGGGCAACTCGAATTTATATAATCCAAAAACCTTTTCAAATCCGCACGTAACAAAAGGCGGCGGAGCTTATAAAAATAGCCAAAGTACTATGAAAAACCTAACTATCGCCGACGATATCAAGCTAAACGACTACTTTAGCGTCATTTTAAGCGCAGCCAGAAGCAACTTTGAGAACAAAAACAAGCAAACGGGCGTAAAAACGTACGACGAGAGCGGCACTAGCTATGCGGCGAGCTTTATTTACCGCCCGGTAGAAAACGTAAGCCTATACTTCACGTATGCAGATAGCTTGCAAGCAGGCTCAAGCTACACCTACGAAAGAACCAATCCAAGATACGGCGAAACGGTCGTTTTAAAGCCTTTTAGAAGTAAACAATACGAGATCGGCGCAAAAGCTAGGATAGAGGATATCGACCTATCTGCGGCGCTTTATGAGATAAAGCGCCCGATAGCCTATCTAGGCGACAACAACGAATATAGCATCCAAGGCGAGCAAGTAAATAGAGGCATGGAGCTTACCGCAGGAGGCAAGATCACAAACGATCTTAGCGTAATGGGCGGCGTCGCACTAATACAGCCGAAGCTAAAAAAGGCAAAACAAGCTTATGCGCAGGGCAAGATCGTGGTCGGCGAACCCAAAGTTCAGTCAAATTTACTCTTTGACTACGTCGTGCCAAATACAAACAAGCTAGCACTAAGCGCAAATTTACACTACACCGGCAAACGCTACGCCGATCAGCGCAACGTAAATGCGGTGCCTGCGTACTTTACCACAGATCTTGGCATCCGCTACGTAACAAAAGAGTGGCTAGGCAAGCAAACAACTCTAAGATTTAACGTAAATAACGTATTTGATAAAAAGTACTGGGTCGGAATGTTCCCGTCAAATATCGACGGAACTACGACGGGCGCGGGTACAAGTATCTTTTTGGGACAGAGCAGGACGTTTATGCTCTCGGCCGAAGTTAAATTTTAAAATTTGCCCTTCTAGGACGCCTTGGATAGTTTTAGGCGTCCTGTCTTAAATTTTAAGGAGCAAACATGCAAGGACTACTAAACTGGCAGGCGATTAGGGAGCTTAAATTTGCGCCTATGACTAGAGACGGAGCGGGCGGGAGTGCGGTTGATTGGGATAAAGTAGCCGTGATGTATAACGGCATGGCTGAGCTTGAAAAGCATAGCGCGCAAATTTTAGCTAGCACCTTACCTATCACGGATA
>NZ_CALIII010000354.1 GCF_938018145.1 uncultured Campylobacter sp. | reverse complement strand
AAAATCGCTCGAGTTTAGCGAGCTATTTTTGAGATTTTCAAAGCTTTTTAGCTCGCCAAGTCCCTGCGCTGCGGCGATCAGCTCGTCAAATTTCGCTCCGTAAAAAATTTTTGGCGCCAGAGCGAAAATCCGTTCAAATTTTTTATTTATAAATTTTATGACGCCCTTTTTGTCCGCGTACAAAAGCCCCAAATTTAGCGTCTTGGCAAAGGCCCGCGCAACCTCGCTAGGCCCGCTTGCGTTACTCTTTGTAGCCCGTGATGTCAAGCCCAAAGCCCTTTAACGCGACGAAATCTTTGTTTTTATTCGCGCTTAAAAGCTCGATACGGCTGACGCCTAGCTTGTGTAAAATTTGCGCGCCGATGCCGTAGTCCTTGACCTGTCCGCCGCACTTCTCCTCGCCTTGTAAAAACACCGCGACGCCGCCGTTTTTGGATAGATACTCGAGCGAATCTCGAAAATCGTCAAATTTATCCGAGCATAGCAGCTCCACGTCGCTTGAAATTTGATGAAATTTGACCGCGGTTTTGTCCTTTATCTCGCCAAAAACAAAGGCATAGTGGCGCTCGCCTTTGTGATCTAGGATCTCGCATTTTAGGGCGTCAAAGCCCGCTATCTTAGCCGCGCTTTTTTCTTTTATCTCGATTAGGCTTTCGTGTTTTAGGCGGTACTGCACGAGCTCGGAGACCGAGACCATATTTAGTCCAAATTTCTCGCAAAATGCCTCTAGATCTGGCCTGCGAGCCATATTTCCGTCCTCTTTTACGATCTCGCAGATGACGGCTGCTTGCGTTAGGCCTGCGTATTTGCATAGATCGACCGAGCCTTCGGTGTGTCCGGTGCGGCTTAGCACGCCGCCTTTTTTAGCGATGAGCGGGAAAATATGCCCCGGGCGCACGAAGTCCTCGGGCTTTGACATCGGATCGGCGGCCAGGCGGATCGTGACGTCGCGCTCGTAGGCGCTCACGCCCGTGGTCGTGTTTTTGGCGTCTATGGTGACGGTAAACGCCGTCTCGTGGCAGGACGTGTTTTTATCCACCATCAAATTTAGATCGAGGCGACGCGCGATCTCCTCGTTTAGCGCGAGGCACAGCACGCCTTTTGCGTGAGTGATGGCGAAATTTACCTTTTGCGTGTCGCTAAAGGTCGCCGCAAATACCAGATCGCCCTCGTTTTCGCGGTCTTCATCATCGACCATGACGACCATTTTGCCGTTTTTGATGTCGTTTATGGCCTGCTCTACTCTATCCATTGTTATTCCTTGTTTAAAAATTTGGGATAATTATACATTTTTAGCTTTAAATTTAGGCTTTTGCGCGGGCCTTGCTTGATACTTTGCGGACTTTTTGGTTCGCTTAGATACGGCACAAACAGACTTTGGTTAAATTTAAACGAAGCGACCAGGCTTGTAAGTTTTTGTTTAATTTTTACGGATTTGTCAAATTTGACTGATTTTGGGCATAACCCGCACCTTGAAAATGTTAAGGTTAGATTTAGCGATGTAGTAATATGAGCGAGGCAAATTTACAAGAATCGTTATTTTGGTTAAATTTGCCAAACCTTAAAATGGTGCGCGATACGATTTGGGTAGCTTTTCATCGCGGCAACCAAATTTGATCAAATTCGCCACTGACTGGAACTGTTTTGGAGCAAATTTGCCGACCTTAAAAACATAAACACTCGCTTGACGTACGCGAGCAGTAAATCTTTTTAACGACCACATCCGCACTCTTGCTCAAACGGTTTTATCGCTCGCGCACTACGATCGGCAACTTTAGCTCTTACACCTTACTAATATCTATTTTTCAAACGACTGCAAATGCTTTTAAATAGTTGGTTTTTTCTGATTTAATAAATTTTGTATCGGCCAAATTTAACAGCCGTATCTGCATGCAAATTTATGACAAAAAGATAGCGTTTATAAAATTTGAAGATTTTACGGCTTTGGCTTGATTTGATATTTTGCACCGTACCTTGCAAATTCTTTGGCGAAAAAAGTGTTTAGATCGCGCAGGCTATCGTCGTTCATTTGGATGAGTTTTAGGCGGTTTTTCTTGTAAATTTTGATTTTTTTACTTTTTCTTTTTAGATATTGCGGCGTCTCAAGTCCCCAAAATTCGATATAAATTTCGCTTTGCGTCAGATAAAAATCGCTAATAACGCGCTCTTTGGTCGGCACCTTTTTCTCGTAAATAAAATCTATACCGCGGTAAAATAGCCAATTTGCCACGATGAGCTCGGCACGGCTTTTTACCGTATCGCCGCTATCGCTTTTGTATCTAGTTTGCTTGATTTTTTGCTTTTTAAATAGTTTTAAAGCCAGCAAAACTATTACGATCAACAGCAAAACGATTAAAATTTGAGATACGTCAAAGTTCATAAATAATTTTCTTTAATTCAAAATTTGATTTTTTGGAGTAAGTGAAGGATAAATTTTAGATTTGGTTGCGGAGGACGGACTTGAACCGCCGACCTTCGGGTTATGAGGATTATGCGCTGCAAATTTACCTTTCAAATGCCCTATTTAAGCATATTTGTAAGCATTTCTTAATCAAAATCTTGTATAATGCTTTTCCATGAAGGTATTATATACTGATTTTTATCAAAAATGGTTCAAGTCCTTAAAAGACCCTATCGCTAAGGCTTCTATCGCAAAGCGACTAAATAGAATAACCGTTGATGATCATCTCGGAGATTATAAGAGTGTAGGCGATGAAGTCTACGAGATGAGGATTTTTATAAAAAGTGGCATTAGGCTTTATTTTATATTTGATGGAGATAAAATAATTATTTTGCTCTGCGGCGGAGATAAAGACAACAAAGGATATAGCCAAAGCCAAAGAAATTTTAAAGGAGTTAAAATGACAAAGCTTAAAGAATTTGACGTTGCTGACTTCCTTGACGATGACGCAACTAGACAAGAATATTTAAAACAGATTTTAGAGGATGGCAATCCTGACGAGATCGCTCAAGCTTTTTTAGACGTTGCCAGATCTTATGGCTTTGAAAACATATCTAAAAAGACAAATTTGGATCCTGATAAATTTTATGATCTGTTTAAGCCTAAATCTCATTTTGATGATTTGCTTAAAGTCATAAAAGCTTTTAATCTAAAAATAGCTTGCGCTTAATCATGGTTGCACGCAGGATTTTAATATTTTTATTATTGCTTGTTTCTGTCTCTTTTTCGTCTGATTTTGACAAGCAATTTAGTTATTTAAAGAGTAGATTTTTTAAATTAACTCCTAGCGAAATCGCTAAATTTGTATGTATGCATACAAAAGATGCCGATCCATATGGTGATCATTTTGGCTATACTACTTATGGCTATCAATACTCTTATTATTGTAAGAATGAAAAATATATTATAGATTTTAGACCGCATTATAATTCAAGTAAGGTTAATATTTTGAATTATAAGGCATTGACAAAATTTCTAAATGAAACTACTTACGGCATAAAAAGAACTATTTGTAAAGATCCGGTTTTCAAAGCAGCATTAAATTTTAATATCAGGCTTGAGTTTAAAATTTATGATAGCAGAGATAGCCTTCAGGAAACTTTGACTTTCAATAGAAATGTTACCCCTGCTTGTGGTTTGATTAGATGATTTTTAAAAATTAATCAAAAAAAGCCCTATGCCTTATTTTTTCTCCTGTTGTTTTTTCAATGTGTTCCTCTAGTTCATAAAATCTTAGTTCTAAATTTTTTATTTTTCTTTCTGCTTCTTTTGCTGAATCGTAACTTTTAAAGATATAATAAATCATTGCTATTGTTATTATTATACTTATTACCGCCTCTGCTGTTCCCATGTAGTACATTGATGTTACTCCTTTTGCAATTGCTTGATTAAGTTCCTGCATACCTTTTGCAGATTCTTCTAGTATTTTTCCCATACTTTTAAAATGTTCGTCCATATCTTTCCTTTTTATTGTTTATCGTTAAAAAATTTTTTAGCTTCATTCTTTTTTTCTTTAGTTTTTTCTTCTATTTCATTATTACCGCTATCATTTTGAGCCTCATCATCAGTTTTTTCATCTGATTTTATCTCTATTTCTGGATTTTCCTGAACAAATTCCTTAGAAATACCACTGAAATTATCTGTATCTACTTTCAATTCTTCTGTTCCATTGTCTGAACTTTCACATTTATGACTTTCTTCTTCATTCTTTTCAAAAACATCTGATACTA
>NZ_CALIII010000353.1 GCF_938018145.1 uncultured Campylobacter sp. | reverse complement strand
TTGGGGAGCTTTGTTGGTTGTAAGAGACGGATGATACCCAAAAATTTATAAATTTTGGTTTAATGTCCTAGCTTTTAAAATTTCATCCGCCAAATTTTCGACCATCGCGTCGTGATCTAGGAAGCGTATTTGATCGTTCGGCGAAGGCCCGTCAAAAGGCTGATGAAGTACGGTTTTAGCCGGCGGCGCGTTTAAAATTTGATTAAAAACGTCAAATTCAGGTGGAAAACTAAAGTATAATTTTGGCTGCGCCGGTTTGCCGTCCAAAAGCCTTTTTGCGTAAATTTCGCTAAAATTTTTAGCTTTCGGCAAGCTAATGCGCTCAAAAATCTCAAAAGGTAAGAGGTAATGCGCCAAGGCGTAAAGTCCGTGCGCGAAAAAACTAATCCTCTTTTCAAATTGCGGCGCGGCGGTTCTAGCGACTTTTACGCAAAAATTACTCAAACTCTCGCTCATCGCGGCCGCGTCTTTTTCGTGCAAGGCAAGGACGAATTTTACCGCTTCTCTTTCATTTATCGGCTTTTTGGAGTCCGCAAATCTACGCGCTTTTTTCAGTGTGGGCTCGAGCGATTTTTTATCGTCCCATAGCAGCGCCGAAACCAGATCGCTCATCACGCACAAAAATCTATATCCGTTCGTGCTAGGCGGCATAGAGTGCGTCATTACGTTTTTCGCGCCGTTCATGTCGCCGCACGCTAGCGCAAGAAACGAATGAATAAGCCTCTCGCACTGATCGTATCCGCCCTCGCAGCCGGGCAGCAGCTCGTTTCTGGCGTACTGAAAAACAAGGTCGTTTAAAGCCTCCACATCGCCGCTTTCTATACATTTTTCCAGCCAAATTTCATAAGGAATTTGCGGTATCGAAAAAGCCATCAGTTTTATCAACTCGCATAAAAACTCGCGCTCGCTCAAATTTTTCTTTTTTAGCTTGGCTAAAACTTCGCCGCACTCGTCCAAAAGCAGCTCGGTTTCGCTCTTTTGCGGTTTTTTAGATTGTGAAAATTTGCGGGAATTCTCCTGCGAGTCTTGTGAAAACAGTTTCATCTACATACTCCCTATTTTTATTTATTTTATCAAAAACTTCTTGCGCCAGGGGCAAATGCGAGCCGTATCTAGCCAGATAGAGCCAGTCTAGCCCTTCGCACGGCGTTTTAGCAAGCACCTTGCCGCCTTTGGTCGCCTTAGCCGAATACTCCAAAACAAAAGGCACGCGTCCTCTTCATATAAGATCCCTGTCATCGCGTAAAATTTAGCGCGGTGCTCTTTGCTGACAAGCAAACTCGCCAAAAAGCCGTTCTCGACGCCGTCAGCTAAAAACGCGGTAGTTAGAGCCGCGTTACCTTGTACATCTAGACTTTTAAATTTGACGGCGCCTTTTAGAGCGGGGATCGCGCGCGTCGTGCCTAGCTCGCGCAGGGCAACGGCAGCCCAAAGGAGATCAAATTTATCCTGCGAGCTTTGCAAAACTTCTATCAAATTTGACTCGTCGTAGGGGATCTTGCAGTCTTTAAAGTGATCCGCGGCAGCCTCGTTACGCGCTCTCATCTGCCCAAACCACTCGCTTACGTGATCGTCAAGCTTTTGCATTTTTATCCTTTAAATTTAGACAATTGTAGCGTAAAATTTAACCTCCTTTTAGGTATAATCGCCCAAATTTAAGCAAATTCAGGATAGAGATGGCAGGCGAAGACCAAGAAAAAACCGAAGAACCCACCTCCAAAAAGATCGAAGACGCGCGCAAGGACGGCAACGTCCCCAAAAGCCAAGACCTCGCAGGCTTCGTCACGCTCGCGGTCGCGATCTTCGTCGTTGTGGCGCTTCTTGGCTTCATCGGCGATCAGTTTTTCACGCTGTATAACTACTATCAGAGCCTAATCGGACAAGAATTTACGCGCAAGCTGCTCTTTAGCGTCGCGATCACGACGATATTTCGCACGCTGCTCATCATCCTGCCTATCGCCGTTTGCATCGCGATCGCGGGCGTCGTCGCCAACCTCATGCAGTTTGGATTTATATTTACGACTAAGCCTTTGGAGCCAAATTTAAACAAAATCAACCCGATAAAAGGGCTCAAAAATCTCTTTTCTCTTAAAAAACTGATAGACGGCATCAAAATGGTGCTCAAGGTCACGGCGGTTTTTACGGTCGGATTTTTGATGTTTTTTAGCTTCATCAAAGAGCTGCCGCATACGCTGTTTTTCTCGATGGCGGCACAGCTGGCGTGGCTAAAAGAAAAAATGCTGATTTTAGCTGCCGTGATGCTAATCGTGATGTTTATCATCGGGCTTCTTGACGTGCTGATCGTGCGTTTTCAGTATTTTCGCGACCTAAGAATGAGCAAGCAGGAGATCAAGGATGAGTACAAACAGATGGAGGGCGACCCGCAGGTCAAAGGTCGCATCCGCCAGCTGCAAATGCGAGCCGCGCGCAACAGAATGATGCAAAATATCCCGCAAGCAGACGTCATCATCACCAACCCGACCCACTACGCCGTCGCCCTTCGCTACGACAAAACAAAGGAAAAAGCGCCCGTGATCCTCGCTAAGGGCGTGGATTTTCTAGCGCTTCGCATCAAGCAAATCGGAGTGCAAAACAACGTCAAAATCGTCGAAAATCCGCCGCTAGCGCGCGAGCTATACAAGATGTGCGAGGTAAACGATATGATACCTTCAGAGCTCTTTCGTGCCGTCGCCGAGGTGCTAAGCTTCGTCTATATGAGCGACAAACAAAAATTCGGCGATAGGCTGAAGTGAAATTTAAATTTGACCTTTTGGCTGTAAATTTGAAGCCAAATTCGGAGTCAAATTTGCGCCGCTCAAATTTGGATAAATTTTAGAATTTTACCTGCCGAGACCCGCATCTTTAAGGCGCTAAATTTGGTTTTATCAAATTTAGCATTGTAAATTAAGTTCTTTGAGTAAAAAACAACCATCTAAGGTTGTTTTTTACTTTGTTGTAAAGGGGGTGGGGGCTTGAATGGCGAAGTCGCTCCCCACCCCCTTTAATCCCCCTCCCCCTACGACGCTTTTAATGTGGCGACACTGCTTTGCTGACGCAAAGCATCGCGGACTTGAATCAAATTTGACGCTTTCAAGGTGCGGGTCTCGGTGGGTAAAATTTGCAAATTTGAAATTTGGCTTCAAATTTGAGCGAAAAACGATAAG
>NZ_CALIII010000352.1 GCF_938018145.1 uncultured Campylobacter sp. | reverse complement strand
ATCTCGTCTTTTAGGCGGTTTTTACCTTTTTGGGTGCTGACTTCCTCGTATGTTTTAGACGATAGCGTCGATACGATGATATCCCTGATTAGCGGCTTTTTCTTATCGATTTCAGGCGTTAGCGTCTCGGCGCTAAGCTCTAGATCGACCTTTGTTTTTAGGTATCTCGAGCCGCTTTCGCTAAGTAAATTTACGATAAACTGATCGAGCGGATAAACGGGCCCCATATTTATGTAGTCGTTTGAGCGTTTGCCTGCCGTGCTTTTTGGTGCTGCTGATTGGACTTGCTCGGTTTGCGCTTGTGCTGTTTGCGTCTGTGTGGCATCGTCGTTGCCGCTCATTAGTAAAAATGCAAGCAATCCTCCGACCACTAAAAGTAGTATCAAAATAACGATGATTATGATTAAAACTAAGCTACTGCTTTTTTTAGCTTGTGTCTCTTCAGCCATCTATTCTCCTTAAAATTTTAGCTATAATTATATCTTAAATTTTTGAAAAATGAGAAGGCAATGGTACATAAAACAAATGCCGCGAGGTTTCTAGACGGTAAAAATATCCCCTACGAGCTAGTTGAATACGAAGTGGACGAAAGCGATCTGAGCGCCGTTCACGTGGCCGCCGTTTGCGGCGAGCAAATAGAAAAAATCTACAAAACCATCGTCTGCGAATGCGAGCCTAAAGGCTACGTCGTAGCGTGCATACAGGGCGATTTGAGCTTAAATTTAAAGGCTCTAGCAAGACTTAGCGGGCATAAAAAATGCGAACTTTTAAACTTAAGAGAGCTTGAAAAAGTGACGGGCTATATCCGTGGCGGCTGCTCGCCCATAGCGATGAAAAAGGCGTTTGAGACGTTTTTTGATAAGAGGATTTTAAAACAAGACTACGTCTACGTAAGCGCCGGCGTGCGCGGAAAACAGATAAAAATCGCGCCCCAAAGCTTGATAGAAGCTATTAGCGCAAAGCTTGGAGACTTCGCTGTTTAGTAAAATTTAACCCAAAAATGCTAAAATACGCCGTCTTAAAATAAAATAAATTTAAAAAGGTAAAATTTTGATAGACGAAATTTTTAGAGAATACGATATACGCGGCATTTACGAGCGCGATCTAAACGAAACGAGCGTTAAGGCGATCGGGTTAAATTTGGGCCGAGAAATGCTACGCCGAGGCGCAAAAAACGTTAGCGTAGGATATGACGCTAGGCTAAGCGCGGGCGAGATTTTCGGCTGGCTAGTTAGCGGGCTAAATTTGGCCGGCATCAAAGTCTACGATATCGGCTTGTTACCGACTCCGGTCGGGTATTTTAGCGTATTTACGGACAAATTTGACGCAAACATAATGATAACCGGCTCTCATAATCCAAAAGAGTACAACGGCTTTAAAATCACGATTTTTAAAGATAGCTATTTTGGTGAGGATTTGCAAAAGTTAAAAACCGCCGTACTAGCGGACATCGCGGCAAAAACGCAAATACCGGATGATCTGAGGGCTGAAAAATTCGATATCGCGACGCCTTATAAAAATTTTCTCATAGAGCAGTTTGCGCATTTAAAAGCTTTACCGCTTAAAATCGTCATTGACTGCGCAAACGGCGCGGTCGGAGTGGTGTTGCCTGAAATTTGCGAGGCGTTAAATTTGGATGCGAAAATTTTATATCCACAGCCCGACGGCAACTTCCCAAACCACCACCCAGATCCAAGCGAGGAGAAAAACTTAACCGATCTAAAAGCTGCGCTAAAGGGCGAATTTGACATAGGATTTGGCTTTGACGGCGATGGCGACCGTATCGCGGTTCTCACCAAAAAACGCAACATAAAAGGCGACGAGCTAGCCTATCTATATAGCCTCGCGATGAAAAATCCGCGCGTGCTGGGCGAGGTCAAATGCTCGCAAAATATGTACGACGAGATCGACGCGCACGGCGGCAAAAGCTTCATGGGCAAGACCGGCCACAGCAATATCAAAAAGGCGATGAAGGAGCTAAATATCGACATGGCGGCCGAGGTGAGCGGGCATATTTTCTTTAAGGAGCGGTATTTTGGCTTTGACGACGCGACGTATGCGATGTTTCGCGCGCTAGAGCTGGTCGCAAAGGGCTTTAACCTTGACGGCGAGCTAGATAAACTGCCAAAAGTCTTTAGCACCGACGAGATCAAGGTAAAAACGACCGACGCACAGAAATTTAAGCTTGTGGCAAAGCTAAAAGAGGTTTTGGTTGAAATTTACGAAAATGGCGACGCGCAAAATTTGCTAGCAGGCCTAGGTAAAATAGCCGAAATCATCGACATAGACGGAGTTAGAGTGAGATTTGAGGACGGTAGCTGGGCGCTAGTACGAGCCTCAAATACGACGCCTGTTATCGTTACGAGATTTGAGACCAAGGATCAAAATTTACTGGTGCAGCTTCAAGAAACATTTTTAAATTTGGTCGAAAATTTAAAGCAAAAGGTGTAAAAAATGACAAACGTTATACTTTGCGGAGGTTCGGGCACGAGGCTTTGGCCG
>NZ_CALIII010000351.1 GCF_938018145.1 uncultured Campylobacter sp. | reverse complement strand
AAAATCAAGTAGATCTACTCGTAAAAGTAAAAGAAGCCTCTACGGGCTCTATCAGCGGCGGTATCGGCTACGGTAGCTCGGACGGATTACTACTTAACGCTAGCGTGTCTGATACGAACGTGTTTGGTAGCGGTATGAAGGGCGTCATAAGCGTCGATAGAAGCGACAACGAGCTCTCAGGCCAGATAGGCTTAACCAATCCGCGCCTTTTTGACTCCGAGTACAGCCTGGGCGGCACGCTATATGCTAACGACTACGACTGGAACAACTACGACGAGAAATCATACGGTCTAAATTTGGTACTAGGCAGAAAGCTAACTAGAAATTTAAGCGCGTCTTTAGGCTACGTCATCGAACAAAGCCGTATCAGTGGGCTTAGCGACGTGCTAAAAAGCGTCGGCTATAAAGACGGCAAAAGCATCAAAAGCTCGCTTATCCCGTCTATTACCTATAACAGCACAGATGATTATTACCTGCCTCGCACCGGTATCATCGCAAGCACTAGCCTAGAGTTTGCGGGCGTGGGCGGCGACGAGAAATTTTTAAAGAGCAGAACGAATTTCAACTGGTATCAAGGCATCAGAGAGTGGGTGGACTACGACCTTATTTTTAGATTTAAATCAAGCTTCGGTAAAATTTGGGATCGCGGATACATACCGATCAACGAAAAGCTATACCTAGGCGGTATCAGAAATCTACGCGGATTTGAGAGCAGGACTGTTTCGCCGAAAGTAAAAGCTCTAAACGGTCAGTGGTACGAGACAGGCGGCACTATCTCGTTTAACAGCTCGGCCGAGCTTAGCTTCCCGATCATAGAGCGCGTAAAAATGCGCGGCGTGATGTTTGTTGATTACGGCGTCATAGAGGGTAAGCACGTACAAAGAAGGGCCGGATACGAGTATATCGACGGACGTATCAGCAGATATAGCGCCGGCGTGGGTATCGAGTGGGTGACGCCGATGGGGCCGCTTCAGCTCATCTTTGCTAAACCGCTTAACAAGCAGGATAGCGACGACACCAGCACGTTTGAATTTACTATCGGACAACGCTTCTAATATTACTCTAATGCGGCGTTTTGGCTTACAGAACGCCGCTCTATCTTTTTAAATTTATCGCCGCAAGATTGCCGCTTTTGATTCAAATTTTATGAGCCGCGCCGTGAAAGTAAAATTTAATCCCGCAAAGTTAAATTTAAACCTTCGCTCCTAGCGCTTCCAAAATCACCGTAACGTGGCTTAAATTTATATCCTTTGTCGCTGTTAGCAGCGCGATTTTGCCGTGAGTTTTTTCTAGCGATTTTAGCTTTTTTAGTCCCACCGCCGCTTCCTCGTTTGTAAGTTCGCTTTTAAATTTGAGCCTAAACTCGCTAAATCTACCCTCTTTATCCTCGTGAAACCAAGCCCTAAGCTCATTTGAAGGGGTGATAGATTTTAGCCACAAAAACGAGCTAAATATCTCCTTTTTTATGCCGCGAGGATACAATCTATCTACGAATACGCCGTAAAAATCGCTGCTTTTGTTACCTTTGATAAAATCGTAAATTCTAAAAGCCTTAAACATAAAATACCTTTTTGCAAATTTGACCTAAATTTTACTGCAAAAAACAAATTTATCGGCAGCGCAAGAGATAAAATTTAAATATTAAGCACCGTTTTACTATTGTAAGCTATAATTAGCGTTTATTTTGAATTTAAATTTGTAAAGGAAGTGTTTATGTTTAGGTCAATCACGAATAAGATAGCCGTGATGCTCATCGTCTCGCTGATCGTTTCGTTTGCCGCTATTTCGGCGGTTAGTTACTATACGGCCGAGAATAAGGTCGTTCAGCTCGTTAGCCAAAATCAGGCTCAAATTTTAAAAGACGTCGATACCGTTACGGAATCGTTTTTTAAAGACTATATCGACACAGTAAAAAAACTAGGCGTAAAAGTACAAAAAGCGCAGCATAGCGAAGAGGAGCTACTAAAAACATTAGTTCTAGAAAAAGATCAGTCAAATTCTATCGTGGACTATATTTATTTCGGTAGAGAAGCTGACGGAAGTCATTTTCAATCATCAAATAACAAGTTAACCCCTGAAAAGGATAATTACGACCCTCGTAAACGCGGCTGGTATATGGATACGAAAGCGGCAAATAGGGCTATTTATACCGAGCCTTATATCGATGCTATGAGTCAAAGCCTGGTTATGACCTTTGCCGTGCCGGTAAACGAGAGCGGTAAATTTGCTGGCGTAGCGGCGATAGATCTAAAGATCGACGCTCTAAGCAAAAAGATCCTTGATATGGGCAAGACCGAATATGGTTACGTTTACGTTATGAATAAAGACGGTCTAATACTAATGCATAGCGATCCCTCAAATGTAGGAAAAACCGTCCCTGCGAGTAAATATTTAGCGGAAGAATACGCAGCAAAAAGGTTTGACGAAAATGGCCTGATACCATACGTCAACTACAAAGGCGAAAATGTAACGGCTAAGGTTTTGCCCATCGGCGAAAACGGTTGGCTGGCGGTCGCAGCTATCGGAGCGGATACCTTTTCTAGCAACACCTTGCCGCTTTTAAAAGCTCAGCTTATATTAGCCGCGGTGTTT
>NZ_CALIII010000350.1 GCF_938018145.1 uncultured Campylobacter sp. | reverse complement strand
GTTTTAGCGATGCTTTGCCTTGCGGACTGACGTGCGACATTTGTTTGTTTTTAGCATTTTTTGATTAGCTAGCGTTTTAGCGCACCAAAAAAGTGCTCGGCTTTTGCGTATCGAAAAATAAAAACTCCAAATTTTGCCCATTCTTGGCGTAAATTTGCCGCTCGTTAAAAGCTCGCTGAAGTTTAAATTCTGTACAAAAGTAGCTGCTAAAATCGGTCAAATTTAAACAAGTGTAAAAGCCTGCGATGTCGGCTTTTGGCTAAAATAATCAAGCACGCCGCTTGCAAGATTCGGCAAATATCAGCAGTTTATAGCAGTGGCTTTGGTCAAATTTGCCGTCCTCTGCATGCTTTAGACAAATTTGACGCTACCGGCCGGCGGGCTAAATTTGACTTAGGCTTTTCGCCTCTTTTAGCTTGCTTAAAAACTCTTCGATGTTGTATTTGGCGCGGTACTGCGCGCTCATGAGGTGGATGAGGATGTCGCCTAGATCGATCACGACCCAGTCGCCGGAGCTTTCGATGCCTAAAAACTGCTCGCCCTCGTCCTTTAGCCCCTCTTTTAGGTCGTCGGTTAGCGAGTAGGCGTGGCGCTCGCCCATCGTGGTGGCGATGATGACGCATTTTGCGATGTATTCGCGCCCGCTCATGTCGATAGCTTCGATGGCTTCGGCCTTTTTGGCGTCTAGGATTTTGATGATTCGTTCGATTCTTTCTTGCATGTTTTTCCTTGATAAAATTTCGCCGCCTCGTCCGCTATACACGGTATCATCAGGCTTTTGTCCAAATTTTGCCTGATTTGCGAGGACGAAACGGGCGCATTTATGTTTAAAATTTTAAAATTTTCAGGCACGGCTACGTTACCGCGGCTAGCTACGACGAAAGTCGTGAGCCTAAAGAGCTCGTCTATCTCGTGCCATTTATCCAGGCTTGCTAGATGATCGGCGCCGATGATGAGATAAAGCTCGCTCGCAGCGTAAATTTGCCGCATGTGCCGCACGCTTTCTATCGTCGGTACGGGGCGATTTTGCGCGATCTCGTAGTCGCTCACGCAGACTTTAGGCAGCGCGCCCCAAGCCTCGTTCGCCCACTTTAGCCGAAGCAGCGGCGGAGCGGAAAACTCGCTCTTAAACGGGCTGATAAAAGTCGGCATGATGATGAGCTTGTCCGCGTCTAGCCGCTCTAGCGCGGCTCTGATGGCGGCGTCGTGCCCGAGATGAGGCGGGTCGAAACTACCGCCGAAAAGCGCGATTTTCATAAATTTGCCTTTAAAATTTCGGTGCAGTTTAGCGAATTTGAAGTGAAAATTGGTTGAAAATCAAAAAATTCGCCGATAAAGCGCAAATTAAATGGAGATTTTGTAAAATTTGGGGATTTTTGGGCTCGCAAGGCTCGTTTTTTGGCGAGCAAGCGAGGGTCAAAATTTGCAAAGGCGGGCTTTAGAGCGGCTTAAATTTACGCACTCGGCATCGGTTGAGGCTGGTAAATTTAACGCGCAAAAGCTAAAAGTATGAAAATAACCTTTCCGCGCGCTTGAAAGCGACCGGAAAATCTAGCACAAGGAGCTAAACATGGTAAAAATCGCGATCAACGGTTTTGGACGTATCGGCAGGTGTGCTGCTCGTATTATTTTAGAGCGAGACGACGTTGAGCTTGTCGCTATCAACGACACGGCGACGCGCGACATGACGCGCTATCTGCTCAAATACGACAGCGTGCACGGCGAATTTAAGCAAGACGTTAAGGTGATAAGCGACGATTTTATAGAAGTAAACGGCAAAAAGATAAGAGTTTTTTCAACAAGAGATCTAAACGAGCTTAGCTACGCAGACTACGGCGCAGACGTGGTTTTGGAGTGCACGGGCAAATTTTTAACCACCGAAAAATGCGAACCGTACCTAGCTCGCGGCGTCAAAAAAGTCGTCATGAGCGCTCCGGCAAAAGACGACACGGCGACCTTTGTAGTCGGCGTAAACGACGATAAATACGCAGGCGAAGCGATCGTCTCAAACGCAAGCTGCACCACAAACGGCCTAGCTCCCGTCGCAAAAGTACTAAATGATAAATTTGGCATCGTAAAGGGGCTCATGACTACGATCCACGCCTACACAAACGGCCAAAGCTTGGTTGACGTGAAGGCCAAAGACTTCCGCCGTTCGCGCGCTGCAGCCCTAAATATCGGGCCTACGACCACCGGAGCCGCAAAAGCGATCGCAAAAGTACTTCCTGAATTAAACGGAAAGATGCACGGTCAGGCAGTGCGCGTACCGGTCGCAAACGTCTCGATGGTTGATCTAACGGCGGTTTTAAAAAAACCGGCTAGCAAAGATGAGATAAACGAGGCGTTTAGAGCGGCTGCGGAGTCAAATTTAAAGGGAATTTTATTCGTCGATGACGATTACAGGGTTAGCAGCGACTTTTGCACGAGCGCATATAGTAGCATCGTAGCTAGCGACACGACGCAGGTCATCGCCGATGATATGGTAAAGGTCTTTGCGTGGTACGACAACGAGTGGGGCTACTCGACAAGGCTTGTCGATCTAGCTAAGATCGTGGCTACGAAGTAAATTTAAAGGGTGAAAAATGAGTGAAATTTTATCGATCAACGATCTTGAGCTTAGCGGCGCGAAGGTATTTGTTAGGTGCGATTTTAACGTGCCTATGGACGAGTTTTTAAACATCACCGACGACCGCAGGATCCGCTCGGCGATACCAACTATCCGCTACTGCCTAGATAACGGCTGCAGCGTGGTTTTGGCTAGTCACCTAGGGCGCCCTAAAAACGGCTTTGAG
>NZ_CALIII010000349.1 GCF_938018145.1 uncultured Campylobacter sp. | reverse complement strand
AAGATAAGGATCTGGGCTTTACCGACATGGCAAATCCGCAGTGGTTTTTTGATGATCCAAAGCTAGCTTGGGCATTTTACGGCCACAGATTAAAACTATACAACAAGACCGAGCCGCATGCTGGTTTTGCTATGCTTAGAGAACTTTGCGCGCAGAAAAACGACAACTACTTCATCTGCACATCAAACGTCGATGGTCACTTTGTAAAGGCTTGCTTTGATAGAGATAAAATTTATGAAATCCACGGTTCCATACATCACTCGCAGTGCATCCACAACGATGACGGAAATATCTGGAATATGGACGAAAATAGCGTGGAAGTAGATGAGGAAAAATTTATCGCTACAAAGATGCCAGTTTGCCCTGAGTGCGGATGCGTGAGCCGCCCAAATATCCTTATGTTTTACGATCACGAATTTAACCATAAAAGAGCTTGGGCGCAGCGCAAAAAGTACGATGCGTGGCTTAGCCACAATATGAACTCGCGCATAGTCATAATCGAGATCGGCGCGGGGCTTGCCGTACCAACGATCAGGATTTTTGGAGAAAGGATGGCGAAAAGATTTAAAATGGCTCATCTAATCCGCATAAACCCGGTAGATACTCACGTGAGCGCATATCGAGGCATGGCGATAAAGGCTGGAGGACTTGAGGGATTAAGGATGCTCCTGGGTTAAACCAGGAGCGTAAAATTTGCCGATATTTCGCCGTTTTTTAGCGGCGAAATTTGATTTACGAAGTGAAATTTAGCGTCCGTTTTTAGCTCGCCTTTTATCAAATTTACCGCTTTAACGATAGCTAAAAGCGAGATCTCGTCGTCCGAGCTTAACTCTAGTTTTAGCGACTTTACGGATACCGTCGGCACTTCAAGGCCGCTTTTAAATTTAGCGTGGAGTTCGCTTAGTCTGCAATGAACGTCAAATTTGATCATCCTTTCTCCTTTGATTAAATTTGATAAAATTATATATTTTAAAACGGACAAAACCGTGTCCAGATATGTGCCAAAAAAGGAAACGAGATGAAAATTTTGCACGCAAGCGATTTGCACTTTGATAAGGCTAAATTTGATCAAATTTTAGATTTAGAATTTGACGTTTGTTGCATAAGCGGCGATCTGATAGACGCGAGTCAAAAGGACGTTAGCGAGCAAAAGGCGTGGGTTAGGCTGTGGCTTGAAAATTTTAAAGGACGGATCTTTGTATGTAGCGGAAATCACGATGTAGACGGCTCTGGCGATGCCGCATGGGTAAGGACGCCAAACATTTACGCAGACGGCGATATAAAAATGATTGAAGGGATAAAATTTGGCTGCGTTCCTTATATGTGTACGGATATTTTGGACTTTGCGGAGTGCGACGTGCTGCTCGCACATGTCCCGCCCGCTCACACGCAAACGGCCGTTGAGCACGGCAGAGATTTTGGCGATAAAGAGCTTTATAGGGCGCTAAAGCACGGGCTGCTAAAAGCAAAAATCATCCTTTGCGGGCATGTGCATGATCCGCTATCAAGAGTCGATAAAATCGGCAACTGCAAGATATATAACTCAAGCCTTGGGCTTAATATTATAGAAATTTAACCGCCGATCGGCAACCAAATTTATCAAATTTGGACCGCAAAATGTCCTAAAATGCAAGTAAAATCATCCAAAAAAGGAGCTGCCATGGATGAGATTTTACTACCGCCCCAGATCGAAAACAAAATCAAGCTTTGGGCGCTAAGAGCGATCGAAAAATTTGGCATGCCAGATAGTTTTTTTCAAAAGTTCGACGGCATCTTGCAAGAGGGTGAATCTGTGGCAGAAGCAAAAATCAGGTTCAAAAATCTCCTAGCCGAACTTGAAAAATCAAAAATAACCAGCATTGAGACTTTAGATAGAAATTTGGATGCTTTGTGTGCAGTGTTAAATTTAGATGAAATAGACAGAAAAATCATAGAATTTGCCGTAATCGTAAATGAATTTGCCGCTCTCCAAGACATTTGTAGGTATCTGGGAGATATGCACATTATCGCTTTTTACGAGGTTTTGGGCTATATCATAGGCGTGCCTGCTACTGACGTAAAAGAAGCGTTACTCCCGGAATCAAAGCTAAGGCAAAGCAATATTTTAGAAATGAACGAGAGGCAAGATATCAGGCTTGACTCCGTATTTAGATTTTTTTATATCTACTTTAGTACCGATATGTTAAACAGGCAGGGCGACATTTTAGAGGTTTTTAGATCGACGTTTTTTAAAGCAGGCAAGTCATCGCTCAAATTTGATGATTTTAGGCATATAAAAGTAGACGAAGCCACGATAAAAAGCCATATTTTAAAGGCGGATAAGGGCGTAAATATTTTGCTTTACGGACTTCCCGGCACCGGTAAGACGGAGTTTGTCAAAATGATAGCCGCCGAGCTAGACAGAAATCTTTACGAAATAGCCTCAAAAAGCCGATATGCAGACGATAACTATAGCGGTGAAAAGCGATTTTTATCCCTAAAAACCGCTGATAAAGTTTTAAATAATGAGCGCGACATCATAATGTTTGACGAGATAGAGGATGTTTTTAAAGGCACAGAAAGGATGTCTAAAGCGTTATTTAACTCGACTTTAGAGAGCAACAGCGTGCCGACGTTTTGGATAACCAACGATATAGACGAGATAGATAACGCCTATATCAGGCGCTTTGATATAGTTATAGAGTTTAAAATCCCACCCAAATTTAAGCGACTAGAAATACTAAAGCGCTACGCAAACGGCCAAGTAAGCGAGGAGTTGCTCAAAAAGTTAGCTAAAAACAGAGCTATCACGCCCGCGCTAATATCTGGTGCGACAAAGGTCGTTTCAAATTTGAGTCATGCAAACAAGGACGAAGCGTTTAAAAATTTGATAAAAAGTAGCCTAAAAGCGCAAGGTTTCGTTACCGCTAAAAAGAAAGGCAAGAAAGATAAAAACAAGGAGATAAATTTGCCGCAAAACTACGATGTGAGCCTGATAAATGGAAGCGCAAATTTAAAAGAGCTGGCAAAAGGTATAAAAGAGAGCAAAAACGCTAGGCTTTGCCTCTACGGCCCCGCGGGCACGGGCAAGAGCGAGTATGCTAAATTTATCGCCAAAAGCCTAAACAGCAAGCTAATCATCAAAAAAGCAAGCGATCTCATCGACTGCTACGTTGGGAACACGGAGAAAAACATCGCAAATGCTTTTAAAGAAGCCAAAGATCAAAACGCCGTGCTGGTATTTGACGAGATAGATAGCTTTTTGCAAGATAGGAATAAGGCTATAAGGAGCTGGGAGATAACCCAAGTAAACGAGATGCTAGTGCAAATGGAGGGCTTTGATGGGGTGTTTATCGCCACGACAAATTTGATGGATAGCTTAGATAGGGCTAGCATTAGGCGCTTTGATATGAAGGTAGAGTTTGGCTATATGGACGGTACTCAGGCAGCTAAACTACTAC
>NZ_CALIII010000348.1 GCF_938018145.1 uncultured Campylobacter sp. | reverse complement strand
TAGGTAGCGCCGCAGCTCCCGAAACGGCGGCAAATTTTAAGAAATTTCGTCTTTTTGGATACTTTAAAAATATCACGCGTCAAATTTGACCTATAAATTTACCTTAAGACGTCTTAAAAAGATAGCATTTAGAATTTGATCAAAGCCGCTCTGTCATTATAAACTCGCCAGTGTTCATCTGTGGCAAACCAGCCTCGTCCTGGACGCGCAAAAGTCGAGTCTTATTATCTGTCACGCCACTGATAATAAGTTTAAAAATTTATCCTCTTTATAGGCGTGTAATAGGTGCAACTTTTTAGTATCAGGCTATGCCGTTTCGGCGTTTTTAGAAGTAAGCGAGATACGAAATATCCCGCTAAAATCGCTGCTTTGCCCGAGCTTCGCGATATTTATCTAGCCAAATTTACTCGGCGAGTAAAAGTTATTTTTAAGGCGGTCACGCATGTTGCCTTTAAAATAAATATTATTGTAGAAATTTTATGGGTAAAAAACGAGCGTACAGGCTCTAAATAAACCTACGCAAAAAGCGAGAAGAAAAAGCCCATGCGGATTTCCCTCACAAATTAGCCATCTCCTCGGCGCGTTTTAGCAGCTCTTTTGCGCCCCTGCCGATAAATATCCGTCCAAGCTCGGCGCCCACGCTTTTCCATTCGCTTTTTTGCGCGACGATATTTTCGCGTATGCTCTCGCTACCGTCGGGTAGTCCCACGACCGCGCGTATCTCGATCTTATCGCCGTTTAAATTTGCATTTACGCCGATAGGCACCTGGCAGCCGCCCTCTAGCATCGCGACGAAATCGCGCTCCACGGTCGTCTCTATCACGGCTTTTTCGTCTTTTAGGAACTCTATCAAATTTAAAATTTCAGCGTCCTCTCTAGCCTCGATACCAAGCGCCCCCTGCCCCATCGCAGGCACCATCTGATCTAGCTCAAACGGCACGATATGCGCGACTTCGGAGCGTAAATTTAAGCGGTTCACGCCCGCCATCGCTAGGATAATCGCGTCAAATTCGCCCTCTTTTAGCTTGCGCAGGCGGGTTTGGACGTTGCCTCGCAGCGAGATTATCTCAAGATCCGGACGCATCGATAAAAGCTGCATTTTGCGGCGCAGGCTCGTCGTACCCACGCGCGCGCCCTGGGGCAGATCCTCAAATTTAGCGTATTTTTCGCTTAGCATCGCGTCCCTCACGTCCTCGCGCGAGCAGATCGCCGCCAACACCAGCCCCTCTGGAAAAACGAC
>NZ_CALIII010000347.1 GCF_938018145.1 uncultured Campylobacter sp. | reverse complement strand
GACTGGCGCACGCGCATCGACGGCACGTATAAAAAAGACGGCAAAAAAATCGTACAAACCGCCAACGACGGCGAGCAAAGCACATATAGCTGCGAGAATGCGGACTGCACGTTTTTGTGGAGCGACGGCGGATACCATCTCTTTAACGCTCAAATCTTAAATGAGGTGCCAAAGGGCAGCTACTCATTCACCGCCGTTGGCTCCATGTCCGTTTACAACGCCTCGGGCGGCACAGATATCGTGGGCGGCGGCGTGAGCGGGTACTATGACTTCGACGGCAAAGGCCGCTTCAGGGACGGCAGTTGGGCCTACTCCTCCGCCGCCATGAGCAATGTGGGCGGCGGCGGAACAAGATCTAGCAGTAGCGCGGGCTCATATACGCTGGATAGCGGTGAACTCACGCTCAGATACGACGACGGACGGACGCAGCGACATAGCTTTTTTTATATCCCGCCTACTAGCGAAGGCAAGGCAGGCGGAGCGGTCGTCGACGGCGTGATATATTTTTTGGACGAATAGCAACCCATCGGCGTAAAACCAGGGCAAATTTGAGAACAAAAAGCCGAAGGCAAAACCGCCGCAGACGGCTTAAAAATTTACGAAAGGAAAAATATGGCTAAATTTAAATTTTTTGCAATCCTCGCGGCGCTTTGCCTCGGGTTAAATTTAAGCGCTAGCGAGCTAGAGGGCAGATGGAGCATCGTCTCGGTTACGGCGCAGGGACAGACGTTTAAAACGGCCGGACAAAAGTGCCTCGAAGACTCTTTTATCGAGGCTAGCGGCGATAGCGCGCGCCTAAGCTTAAGTAGCGCGGGCGGCAGCTCATGCGAAAAAGCCGAACAAAACTTCGCTCTAAAAAGCCTAGGCGGCGGCAGATACTCGCTTGGCGGCGGCGAGCTACGGCTAAATAACGGCTCGCTCGAATACAAACAAGGCACGGACAGCGGCGAGATCGTATTTACCTTTAAAAAAGACGAGGTAAATTTAGCCGGCATCGTAAACGGCGCCGTAAATCAAGCCGGCCTCGGCGGGTCAAATTTAAGCGAGATTGAGGGCAGATGGGAGCTAGTCTCGCTAAAGGCGCAGGGGCAGAGCTTTAAAGTCGCGGGACAAAAGTGCTTCGGCGACTCGTTTTTTGAGATCGGCGGCGATGAAGCGACGGTAGGCATCGTGGGCGTAAATCCGGACGGTTCGTGCAACAATAGTGCGGGCAAAAGCGGCTACGAAAGTCTGGGCGGCGGCAAATACGCGCTTAGCGCTAAAGGGCTGGGCGAGTTTTGGCTAAAAGACGGCATGCTCGAATACAAACAAGTCGCGGACGGGCAAGAGGTCTTGTTCGTCTTTAAAAAAAGCGCAAATAGCGCGCAGGCAAAAGCAAACAAATCAAGCTCAAATTCGGCCGAGTCCGCAAAACCCGCAAAGGACTCTAGCGTCAAACACAGTAGCGCCGGGGCGAGCAAAAAAGGCTCGGGGGTATTTGGCGGTACGAAATTTAACATGCTTTTAAACACGAGCGAGGATTATTCCTTTTACCTACGCGACGACGGCACCTACGCGAGCCGCCTAGAAAAGCCCGACTGGCGCACGCGCATCGACGGCACGTATAAGGTCAAAGACGGCATCCTAACGATAACCAGCAACGACGACTACGATACGAGCTACTACTGCGAGAACGACGACTGCACCTTTTTGTGGAACTCAATCGGCACGGGGTACTATATGTTTCAGGCACAAATCCCAAGCCAAATGCCAAAAGAGTGCTTCTCGTTTCGCAAGGACAGCTCGTCGTCCCTGTACGGCTGGTCGGGTGGCAGCGATACGGTGAGCGTAGGCGTGAGCGGATACTACTGCTTTGACGGCAAAGGGCGCTTTAGCTCGGGCGGATCGTCGTATGCTATGGCAAGCTCGGGTACCCCAGGCGGCAGCATAGACGGGGGCAGCTCAAAATCGCGCAGCGACGAGGGCTCATACACGCTCGATCAAGGCGAGCTAACGCTAAAATATGACGACGGCACGGTAGTTCGCCACAGCTTTTTCTACACTCTGCCACGCAGTAAAGATAACAAAACTATGGCGATCATCGACGGCGAGGTTTATCGGTAGGCTGGCTCTTTTTGATTAGTAGGATTTAGCATTTTAGCCCGTTTTTGATCGGGCTAAACTTACATGCTGCGCCAACCAAATTTGATAGTCTGCTCTAGCCCCTTACGACGATCAAATTTGCTTGCCGCCCGGTTCAAAACCTACCCTAAATTTGACGCCGTACGTTAAAATTCCGTCGTCAGATTTGCCCTCATCCGCCGCATCGAAAATCTCAAATTTAATGCGCTAAATAATATTTTTTCAAATTTCCCTCGCTTTTTACGTCTGATTTTGGCTATAATTTCAACCAAAGCAGATCGCGGTCGCGATTTACATTTGCATAAATTTATCTTCATTACAGTTTCTGCAAATTTACACAAACCTGAGCTCAAATTTGCGCTCAAATTTGACGAAGTTCCGCGTGTCGGAAAAATTTACTACGGATTAGAGTATGTATTTTATCGGTATCGACATCGGCTC
>NZ_CALIII010000346.1 GCF_938018145.1 uncultured Campylobacter sp. | reverse complement strand
CTTTTGGAGTATAAAATTTGACGCAAAAGCTGTAGAAATTTAAAGGTGCCAGTTTTTTGCAAAGCGGCTAAATTTATGAAAATCACGCTAAACATAGCAAATGCTCCAAAAGCTATCCTTAAACCCGAAAAAGCTATAATCGCGCCCAAGGTATGGCAAGTGATTGCTTTTGCGTAGGCAAAAGAGGAAAGTCCGAGCTGCAATAAGACGGAGTTCCATCTAACGGATGGCTGGGGCGACCCAAGGGACAGTGTAACAGAAAGCAAACTGCCGCTTCGGCGGTAAAGGTGAAACGGCGGGGTAAGAGCCCACCAGCGCGGCGTGCAAGCGCGGCGGCTATATAAACCCAACTCGCAGCAAGAAGGGATGGTTTTGAGTCTTATGTCAAACCCTTCGCTAGAGCCAAATTGTAAAATTTGGAGTAGATAAATAATCACTCACGACAGAACTCGGCTTATCGCCATACCTTTTTTACTACTTTTATTTCATCAAGTTTTTAAATTTATGTGTTTTTACTGCGACAAACCGCTATCTTAACGGCGCGTTTTGCAAATTTAAGCTGAGGTTTGCGGCGACCGTGCGGCAAAGTAAAATTTGACGAGGCGGAATATGGTTTAAATTTGACGGCTGCAGACAGGGTTTAAATTTGAAACAGAGTAAGGCGCGTTTTAGATTCTAAATACCCCAAATTTCTAAAATTTGCGGACACGCAGCGCTAACAGCTAGCTTAAATTTAGATTTTTGTTCGTCGCTCGGTTCGTCTATGGTCTCAAATTTTCCAAATAGCTCGGCGACCTTAAGCCAGTCTGCTATATCCAGATCAAATTTAACCAAATTTGACGCGCAAAGATATCCCGCGTCATGATCGTAAAAAGCAACCTTGCCGTCATCTAAACAGACAAGCCAAAGATCGCCTACGCCAGTATCTGCAAAGATATAAAACTCGCGCAATATCTCGCTCTCGCCTTCAAATACAAAATTCGCTTCATCGTTAAATTTAGCTAGCTCGTGCTCCTTCAGCACTCTAAAATCGCCCGCTATTTCCGCGCCGAGTCTATTTTTTAAAGCGTCCTTTATAGCGTTTTTCGTCATATCTTTGCCTTTGCGGGATAAAATTTAGAAGGGAATTTGAGATAAAAAGCGCTGTAAATTTGAGAAATTATTTACGACGCTATGTATTTTTTTACGTTTTTTAGTTTTTCTAGCTCTTTGCCGAGCTCGGTTCTGTTTTTTTGTATCAAATTTATCGCTGCGCCCAGAAGCTCCTGAGCTTGCAGGGCATCCTCTAGGCTGTCAAATTTACTAGGGGTCTCGCCCGCTAGCGCCGCGATAGCCTCCGCGTCATCGTTAGCGACGGCGATTTTTAGCTCATCCAGCCACATCGGCTTGCCCCGCGCTCGTCGTCTCTTTCCACGCTTCAAGCAGTTGCTTGGTTACGCTCACGACCTCGTTTAGGCTCTGCTCGTCGTTGTTTATATTTGCCATCGACAGCAGCTGGATCTGTCTCGTATAAAGGCCGCTTAGATAGTGCGCGACGCTACCTTGGTTGTAGTCTAGCGAGTTTAAAAGCTCGATAAAGATAGCGTTCGTGCGGTTTATAAAATATACTTTTTTCTCCACGTCGTTATCTTGCATCGCTTTTCTAGCTCTAAAAATAAATCTCAAAACGCCCTCGTAAAGCATTTCGATGAGCTTGGTAGGCGACTCGATGCCGCCTACCGCATTTTGCGAATACGCCGCGTGTGCAGTGTTGTATTGCATAAATTTACCTTTTATTTCTTATTATATTCGGCTTCGATCATCGATTTTAGCGACGAAAATTCGTTGTTTAGCTTGCTGATGATCTTGTCGTATGCCAAAAATCGCTCTTCCATCGTGGCGTATTTTGCATCCAGCGACTTTTGCGTTTTTTCTTTTTCCGAGTCTAGCGACTTTTTCTCGTCGATCAGGCTTTGGTTATACTTGGTTAAAGAGCCGTCTTTTGAGTTGATTAGCCCGTCTACCGCTTTTTTAGTCGATGCAAATATCCCGTTTACGGTCGTGTTTTTCGGCGTTACGGTTGATTCGCTAAAGCCCACGGCATTTAGCGCTGCGGCAGAGCCTTTTATGTCTATGGCAGTGCCATTTGCCGTTTTTAGCATGATGCCATCTTCGTTTGCGGTTAGCGTTGCTTGTACGCCTGATATTCCGGCATCGTTTATAGCTTTTAGCAGCGCCAGAGCGTTTTCTTTTGCCGAATTTGACGCAGGCGTAGCGGCTAAATTTATCTTTTTGCCGTTTATCACTAGATCATCGCCGCCGATAGTGAGTGCGCCGCTATCTACCGGTTTTGAGCTAAGAACCTGAGCCGTGCCGTAGGTGGTGCCGCCGGCAAATATCTTTTGGACGCTTTGCAAATCCTCATCTAGTTTTTTGCCGAGTTTTGAGCTATCTAGCTCTAGCAAACCTTCTTTGTTTAGGCTTAGACCGTAGTCGGCTAAATTTGCCGTCTTTGTTACGTTATCTTTCGTGTAGGTCTGATTACCGAATAAAATTTTATTTAGCGTCGATTTTATTGTATTTATCTCGCTCACGCCTTGGAAAGTGCCCGATTTTTTAGTGTCCGAATCATAATCGGTAGCGACTTTTAGGTTGTTTACGAGGTTGTTATACGCCGTCACCATGCTTTGCATGCTCTCTTTTATCGCGCTCGTGTCCTCTTTGACGCTAAAAGTCGTCTTGCCGGTATCTTTTAGCTTTATCGTCATTCCCAAATTTAGATCTTTTACCTCGTTGCCGCTTCGTTTTATCGTGATGCCGTTATATACGAACTCGGCGTCTTGCGCGGTTGAGATTTTATTGTTTGCGATATTTGCGCTATCCCAGCCTAATTTTTGCAAAACGTCGTCCGCGCCGGTTAGGGCCGTGCCGTCACTATCGACATTTGTTATCTCCACTTTATTTTCCGCGCCGGTTTCTTTGGACTGCAATATAAGCTGATACGGATCTTCGCCGCCGACCTTCATCGCTTTTGCCGAAACGGCGCCGTTTGTGACCTCGTTGATTTTATCGGCTAGCTCTTCTAGCGTGGTCGAGCTTTTGACTTCGATCTTATAGGTTTGACCTCCGACTTTTATGCCAAAGGTTCCGTTTTTGCCGATAAATGAGCTTGAGGTGGCAAATTTGGTGCTTTGATAAACGTCTTTTTTAGCTAGTTGCTTAACGTCTATCTCGATATCTTGTACCGCGACGCCCGCGCTTACGCTTATATCTGCGCTTTTGCCGTCCGAGCTAGTGGTTCTTTTTTGATACGAGCTATCGTCTGCTAGAGTTGAAACCGAGGAGCGAAAAGTACCTATCAGCGTTTTTAGAGCCGTTAGGTCTTTTTGTTTTGTCGCATTTGCAGTGATCTTTGTGCTTACTGGTTTTATCTGACCCGCTTCGTCGGCGGCTTTTAGCTTATCTATAACTTCCTGCGTTAAAACCTGGCTGCCAAAGCCAA
>NZ_CALIII010000345.1 GCF_938018145.1 uncultured Campylobacter sp. | reverse complement strand
TTGAAATTTTAAGTCCACGATAGGCTATATGTCTTATTTTGACTTAAAATTTTTGCATAACGTTTAAATCCAGCCGCTATTGCATTCTTTAACTCAAATTTTAAACCAACCTACGCTTAAAAATTAAATTTCGCTTTATCTTTGTGCGTTGTCTCTCTTTGCTATACCTCGTTGCGTTTAAAATTTGCTCGGTTACGTATTAAGCATACGCTCCGCCCGCAAATTTCATCCGTGCTTAGTCTAACTTCGCAATACCACCGCTTGCGTCATTTCGCTCAAATTTAAGTTGCAACTTTGGCAGACTATTTTTACGTCCTTGCTTCAAATTTGACCGCTTGCGCGTTTAGTTTTTGCTCGGTAGCAATTAATTAATTTTTATTTTGTTTAAATATTAAATAATGTTTATTATAATTGCGCTAAAAATCAATGGATGGATAATGCTTTTTAACTCTCACGAATTTATATTTTTATTTTTGCCCGTAACTTTTTTCGTATATTTTTTCTTGAATAAAAAGCGCCTTACCGAAGCGGCGAAGGGCTTTTTAGTCGCATCGTCGCTATTTTTTTATAGCTGGTGGAATATCGCTTATCTGCCGCTAATAGTAGGCTCGATGATATTTAACTACTCTTTTGGGCTAGAGCTTTGTAAAAATAATCCCAAAATTTCAAAAAAGCTCCTCCTTGCTCTTGGTATCGCGGCAAATTTGGCTTTGCTCGGGTATTTTAAATATTCTGATTTTTTTGATCGGCAACGTAAATTTCGCCTTCGGTACGCAGATAGCGCATCTAAATTTACTCCTGCCGCTTGCGATTTCATTTTTTACGTTTCAGCAGATCGCATATCTCGTAGATTGCGTGGCGCTTAAGGGCGCAAAGCGGTACGATTTTTTAAATTACTGCTTATTTGTTACGTTTTTTCCACAGCTAATCGCCGGCCCGATCGTGCATCACAAGGAGATGATGCCGCAGTTTGCAAAAACCAAAAACAAAGTAATCAACTATGAAAATATCGCTCTTGGGCTTTTTATATTTTCTATCGGGCTTTTTAAAAAGGTCGTTATCGCCGATACTTTCGCCGTTTGGGCGACCGAGGGATTTGATAGAGCCGCGAGCTTAAATTTGATCGAAGCTTGGGTTACTAGCCTTAGCTATACGTTTCAGCTTTATTTTGATTTTAGCGGATACTGCGATATGGCGATTGGCGCGGCGCTACTTTTTAACATCAAACTCCCGATAAATTTCAACTCGCCCTATAAGGCTTTAAATATTCAGGATTTTTGGCGTAGATGGCATATCACGCTAAGCCGCTTTTTGAGAGATTACGTCTATATCCCGCTAGGGGGCAACCGTAGCGGCAAGGCGAGAACGTACGTAAATTTAGCCGCGACCTTCGTGATAGGCGGCATCTGGCACGGGGCAGGCTGGACGTTTATATTTTGGGGATTTTTACATGGCGCAGCTCTGGTTATCCAACGGATTTGGAGCGAGCTTGGCTTTAGGCTAAATAAATTCGTAGCTTGGTTTATAACCTTTAACTTCGTAAATATCGCCTGGGTGTTTTTTAGAGCAAAGGAGTGGGATGACGCGCTAAAGGTGCTAAAAGGGATGTTTTGACTAGGCGGCGGGCTAACTCTAAATTCGCGGCTAGAGAGAAAGGTCGGTTTTTTGAGAGAGTACGGCGTAAAATTTGGCGAGTGGAATCCAAATATACAAATAGACAGCACAAACACCTTGCTCTACTACCTGATTGCGGGTTTTGCGGTCTCGATACTGTTTAAAAACTCCGCGCAAAAACTGCAAGGCTTTAAACTTGGCGGGCTAAATTTGACCCTTGCCGTGCTTTGTTTTACGCTGGGCGTTTTAAATTTGCACAAAATGTCTCAATTTTTATATTTTAACTTTTAGGAAAATCGTATGAAATTTAAAAAATGGACGTTTAGCTTTTTGGCCGCGGTGGCTTTGATTTTCGCGTTTGTAGCGGTTTTTAACTACCTGGTCGATCCATACAGGATTTACGATACGGATATCTTTAAAAATAAACCCAGAGAGGATTTGCAGTCGCGCTTTATGAAGGTTTTAAAGATTCAAAAAATCAGGCCTGCCTCGATATTTTTAGGTAACTCCCGCCTGCAAACTGCGCTAAATCCTGCGCATAGATACTTTACGCAGCCTGCCTTTAACGCGGCCTTATCGGGAAGCAATCTAAACGAAGCTAAAGCCTATCTAAAATGGGCGATAAAGCAGGGAAATTTAAAGCAGGCATTGCTCGTTTTTGACGACAAGACGATGCTAGGCGGCAGCAGCAAGACCGATGATTTTGAGGAGTATTTTAAAAATCCTAGCGCGTATAAAATTTTATTTAGCTCTCAGACGCTTCGCGACTCGGTAGCGACTGTCCTAAAATACGGCAAAACTCCACTTTTTGAGCCTGACGGCAGGCGAACCGAAGCGTCGATGCTAGAAGAGGTGCAAAGAAACGGCGGCTACCGTGAATACTCCGTAAAAAAGATAGAGAGTGGATATATGGCTGAGCGCAAAAGGGACGAGGTATCAAGGCTGTCTTATGAAAATTTTATCGAGATTTTAACGGACGCTCACGAAAATAACGTAACCCTAGATATCGCGATAAGTCCGCTGCACGCGAGGTTGCTTGAAGCTATGGACTACCGAGTCGGGCTTGACGCGGCATGGTACGAGTGGAAAAAGCAGATAACGGCCGTAAATGAAGAGGTTGCCAAGCGTCTAGGAAAAAAGCCGTTTAGGATAGTGGATTTTGGCCTTTATAACGAGATAACGGCGCAGGAGCTACCTAAAAATGCCGATCAAGTCTCGCCGTACTACTGGGAGGCTAGCCACTATAACGCAAAGCTTGGCGATATGATGCTGGATTTTTTAATAAAGCAGGGCGAGCATGCGGGGCTAGGCGTAGAGATAACTAGCAAAAACATAGACGCGCACATAGAAAATCAAAAAAGCTTGAGAGCC
>NZ_CALIII010000344.1 GCF_938018145.1 uncultured Campylobacter sp. | reverse complement strand
GCTTCGCTTTTTTGGCAAAAGGGCTTGATCGCGATAAATTTTTGCCCAAATTTTAGCATCGAAACCGCGCAAAAAAGCAAAAAACAGCTCAGCACCGTCCTGCCGCTACCTAGGCGATTTACGCTCGAGTTTTTGCGCGCGGCAGGGCTTAGCGACAAACCTTACGGCGAGTACAAAGCGGATGAGGCGGCAAAAATCTCGCGGCTATTTGCGTACGAATTTGCGCCTGCGGGCACGTTTGGCTTCGAGCGAGCCGAAGTCACCAAAGGCGGCGTAGATACAGACGCGCTAGATGCAAACTGCGGCTACAACAGCACTCACGGGCTTTACTTTATCGGCGAGGTTTTAAACGTAACGGGGATGCTCGGCGGGTACAACCTGCATTTTGCGTTTGCCTGTGCGGCAAATTTGGCAAAGCGGTTAAACGCCAAGTAGCGACGACTTAGTCAAATTTGAGCCGTAAATTTGGCCCGCCTCAAGATCTAATCGCCAAATTTACAACTCTTTTATCTTTGCTTCCACCTCTGCTTTTAGGCTTTTTGCATGTTTATCATTACTTTTTTCTAAAATTTTATTCGCGATTTTAAGGGCTTTTTCGTAGTTTTGCAGCGCTTCCGTTTTATTGCCAAGCCCCGCCAGATCGCCCGCCATCAGCGCATAGTACTTCGCGCGTAGCAAATTTACGCCGTCTGCGCCAAAAACCTCTTCGCAAATCCTAAACGCGACGGCGTGTTTTACGTATGCGCCGTTAAAATCGCCCGTTTTATAGAGCGTATCGCCTAGCCCCGCGTAGCAGCTCATGAGATCCTTTTGCATATTCTCGCCGCCAAGCTCATAGTATCTGATCGCCGCGCCGAAATTTACTATCGCCTCATCGTATCTCCCAAGTGCTGACTGCGCACTAGCTACGCCGTGATAAGGCTTTCCTAGCGCTTTGTGCTCTTTGCCCAGACCTTTTTGCAAAATTTTTAGCGAACGCTCATAGGCCTCAAGCGCCTTTTGCGGCTCGTTTGCTAGCATAAAAAACGCGCCTGCGTTATTTAGCGCCATTATAGTGTTTTCATGCTCTTCGCCGTACTGAGCCAGGCAAATTTGAGCGGCTTTTTCGCCCGCTATCGACATAGCCGTGGCATCGCGATCAGGCTTTATAAACTCATCTATGCTGTGCTGCATCGCCTCCTCGCAGCTCATCCCAAACAGCCAAATCGGAAGCAGAAAAATTAAAATTTTACGCATAAAATTCCTTTAAAATTTCGCGCTATTGTAACGATTAAAAGCAAATTTTATATAAGCTTTGGATAAAATCACTAAAATTTAAAGGAGCCAAAATGTCAAATATCTTAATCATAGGCGCGGGCGGCGTGAGCCAAGTCGCGACCGTAAAATGCGCGATGAACGCGGACGTTTTTACAAAAATCACCCTTGCAAGCCGCACCAAAAGCAAGTGCGACGCGATCGCTAAATTTATCAAAGACCGCCTAGGCGTGCAAATTGGTACCGCCCAGATCGACGCGGACGACACCGATGCGGTCGTAAATTTAATCAAAAAAACGGGCGCCGATTTGCTTTTAAATGTGGCGCTGCCGTACCAGGACCTAACGCTGATGGACGCGTGCTCTCGCGCCGGCATCCCATACATCGACACCGCAAACTACGAGCACCCCGACACCGCCAAATTTGAATACAAGCTGCAGTGGGCAAAGGACGGCGAGTTTAAAGCCGCAAACACGATGGCGCTGCTGGGAAGCGGCTTTGATCCGGGCGTGACGAACGTATTTTGCGCCTACGCACAGCAAAATCTCTTTGACGAGATCCACGAGATCGACATCCTAGACTGCAACGCAGGCGATCACGGATATCCGTTTGCGACGAATTTCAACCCAGAAATCAACCTGCGCGAAGTGAGCGCAAAAGGCCGCTACTGGGAGCGCGGCGAGTGGAAAGAGACCGAGCCGATGGAAATAATGTTCAAATGGGACTACCCGAAAGTCGGCGTCAAAGACAGCTACCTGCTCTATCACGAGGAGCTGGAAAGCCTTGTGAAAAACATCAAAGGGCTGAAGAGAATCCGCTTTTTCATGACATTCGGGCAGAGCTACCTCACGCACATGAAATGCCTAGAAAACGTCGGCATGCTACGCATCGACGAGGTCGAGCACAACGGCGTAAAGATCGTGCCGATCCAATTTCTAAAGACGCTTTTGCCTGATCCTGCGTCGCTAGGCCCTCGCACGAAGGGTAAAACCAATATCGGCTGCGTGATACGCGGTTTAAAAGACGGCAAAGAGCGCCAGGTCTATATCTACAACGTCTGCGATCACGAGGCTTGCTACGCCGAGACGGGCGCGCAGGCCGTGAGCTACACGACGGGCGTGCCTGCGATGATCGGCTCGATGATGGTCGCAAAAGGCATTTGGAGCGGCAAAGGCGTCTTTAATATGGAAAATTTCGACGCTAAGCCTTTCATGGACGAGCTAAATAAACAGGGCTTGCCGTGGGAGATTATCGAAATGAAACCGGGCGAGAGGTATGAAGTTTAGTTTTTAGGATTGTCTTTTTCCGCTATACTTTGTTAAATTTTACCTTGCTTCACTGCGACGGGACATACAGCCCGCCTCATTCGCAAGGTAAAATTTGCCGCGTCTAGCGAAAAAATCCTGCACCTAAATTTTTATAACTTTCGTTGCTTTTGTCAGCAGTTGCGACCACAATCCATCTAGCGATACTTTGCCTTATTATAGTGTGTTCAAATTTCTAATTTAAATTTAACTCCGTCCGTTAGCAAATTTAGCTCGCCATCTTAACTTCTGTTGCGGCTAAATTTTTCAAATTCGACGGCGATTTTGCGGCATATTTAGAGTTAAATTTTACCGCCGACTAACCACGTTAGCGCCTTTACTGTGCGGCTTATCTCGTCTGTGTAGTGATTGCCGGGATTTAGCTCAAATTTGCTTCCGACGCCCAAACTCTCAAAATGCGCGGCAATCTCGCGCGTGGCCTCTAGAGCCGTTTTTAGGTATTCGTTTTTGCTCATACTCTCGCGGTCGCCGATCGAGAGATACGCACGCTCCGGCTTGCCCGCAAGATGCGAGCCTAGCGCAAACTCGCGAAAATCCTTATACCAAAGCGAACCCGAAACGCTAGCGACGCGCGTAAACATAGGCGTTTTATAAAGCGAATAAAGCGCGAAAAGCCCGCCTAGCGAGTATCCAGCGATCCCGAGCCACGCCGCATCGCCCGTTTTTGCCAACACGGCAGGCGCGATCTGCTGCGTTAGAGTTTGCAGGTATTCATCCGCCCCGCCCTCAAAAGGCGGCTCCTTCTTAAAAAGAGCAGGCATCGGCCAGGGCGTCATTTCGGAGTTCCACTCCAGTCCGCTCACTGCCGCAAGCATGAGATTTACGCCGCCAAGCTCACTTAAAGCTCGCGCGATCTCGTCCACTTCGTTGGCAAACGCATTATAAAATACTATCGGCGCGCCTGCGTTTTGCAAACCGCCATCATCCGCCTTTAGCATCAAATTTTGCGCTCCTATACGGTAGATTGTGACCCTTTTACGGGCTATTTCAAATTCCTCTTTCACCATGGATCCTTTTTGCGTTCGCGCAAATTTTACTTTTTCTTATTTTCGCTTTTTTGCGCGTTTAGCGCCTCAAATTTCTGCTTTAAAATTTTAAAAACTTCGTGCTTTGAAAGCTCGTATTTGTCGTATATCACGGCATCGTCGTCGCCGATAGGCTGCATGAGGCCATCAGCCGCGTCGCGGTCTAGCCTGCCCCTTTTAAATCTCACGTTTAAAACGTCGATTTTGCGTTTGGCGTCTACCATGCGAACGCCGATCTCTTCGATATCTTTAAAGTAAAATTTAGTGTTTTTGCCGCCCTTTTGCACTAAAAATCCGTCGTCATCGATGCTTAGAAAGCTAACCTGAAATATCTTTTTCACGCAAAAAACGGCGCAGATCACGGCAACGACCATCGTAAAAATGCCGGTCCCGCCTATGCCGTAATAAAAATACCCCGCGCACCCCGCCGCAAACAGCGCAATAGCCAAAAATAGCGCGCTTACCGCCCCTTTTTTATTTTCTTTCGTCGTCATTTTTTCGCCTTAATTAAATTTTACGGCTCATTATATCTTAAGTTATCGATTTTTCGGCATTACGGAATAAAAAATAATAATAAAGTAGAAAATTCGGCGCAAGCAGATCTTTAAGCGCCGAATTTAAGGATTATTTTATTTTAGCTTCGAGTGAGATTTCTACATCCGGATAGCTTTTGCCACCATGAAAAGGCTTGGCTGAAGCGGCGTATTTTTCAAATGTCTCATTGAGTTTCAAATCAGCCAACAAATCAATGCCGATTTTAGCCTTTAGTTTACCATCTTCCACCGTATACTGCGTTTTGTAAGACTTTGAGTTTCCTTTTACGCTAACTTCGACTTCAGCTTCGCCCGCTTTTTCGTCGCCGCTTACGGATACAATTTTAGCCATTATTGCGTTGCTGTCAAAGATCATACCGATACGTTTGTCGCGATCGGGCAACTTTGTATCGATATTTTTAGGATCGATGTTAAACTCAAAGGTTTTTAGAAAATCGGCAAAATTTGCGTTTTCCGCGCTTTTAAAGCCAAGATCTTTAAACGTACCCTCGACGGCTGTTTTGTTAGCTAACTTATAACCAACGAATTTGACGCTAGGGTTGCCATCTACACTAAAAGCAAATGCCGAAGCAGCCAAAATAGATGTGACAAGCGCACCTGAAATAATTTTTTTCATACACTCTCCTTAAGATTAAGATTAATAACTAATATCATTAGAACGGGAATTATATAACCCCTATCTTCAAAGAATGCTTAAATTGGATATTTTTTATCCTTTTTTATTAGTAATACCGTTTTTGCAGTACTTACATAACACATCTAAGAAATTTAAAGCGCAAAAAATACTATAATCGCCGCACTAATTTGCTCCAAATTTAAATTACTCTTTCCTAAAAAGAGATAAAAAACCGCCACTTCTACCGCACTATCCGAAGCCTACACGCCGAAAATATTTCCTTTTCGAATACCGCGCAACGTCTTAAAATGTAGCCAAATTTAACCAAAGCGGAGTATAATGCTAATGAAATAGCGGCTTTAAGGAGGCGAAATGGGTTTAAATTTGAGCAAATTTTACGCGTTTTTTGCCTTTTGGACGAAAAGGGAAGCGCATTTTTTAACGGCTACGTCGAGGGAGATTATCTTTACGTGGCGCCTAGCGTTAGCGGACGGATCGTAAATTTGAGCGTCAAAGAGGGCGTCGTCGTCCAAAAAGGCGAGCCGCTTTTTGCGCTTGAGAGCGCCGAAGCGCTAGCAAATTTAGACGCCGCAAAGGCTAACGTAGACGCGCTAGAGGCCGAGCTAGCCGACCTTAGCACGGGCAAGCGCCCCGAGGAGATCGAGCGCATAGATGCCGAGCTAAAACAAGCAAAGGCCGCGCTTTGGATCGCGGAGGCCAACTACGAGCGCGCGAAGTCGCTGCTGGCCAAACATGCCGTTTCGCAAAAAGAATTTGACGCCGCAAAGGCGGAATTTGACCGCGCAAACGCCCTAGTTAGCGAGCTAAACGCCGCGCTAAAAGTCGCAAATTTGCCCGCTAGAAGCGAACAAATAACGAGCCTAAAAGCAAAAATACAAGCAGCCAAAGCTAACGAGCGCGCCGCGCAGTGGAGGCTAGAGCAAACCGCCGTCCTAGCGCCAAAATCCGGACTAGTCGAAGATATATTTTATAAAACTGGCGAGTTCGTCCAAAGCTCGCAGCCAGTGCTATCTCTGCTACCGCCAGGCGAGGTAAAGATCAGATTTTTCGTGCCCGCAGGCGCGCTGCCTAGCCTGCGCGAGGGGCAAAAAGCGCGCATTAGCTGCGAAGGGTGCACGGACTTTAGCGCTCGCATAGTAAAAATCGCGTCCGCTCCCGAGTACGCTCCGCCCGTCATCTACAACCAAACCTCGCAAAGCACGCTGGTGTATCTAGTCGAGGCCGTGCCCGAAAACAACGCAACCGCCCTGCACCCGTCGCTACCGATAAAAGCGAGGCTAGAGCCGTGAACGCGCAAAATATCGCCGCTCAAATTCGGCGTTTAAATTTGGACGAAATTTCGCCGGGGCAAAATTTAAACGCACACAGTAGCAAAATTTACGGCACAAATAAATCTCCGTCGCAGGCTGAAAGAAAATCAAATTTGAGCGGATCAAATTTAGAAAACGAGATCAAGGCCAAATTTAGCCTTCATGAAAATTCGCGCGTAAAAATTGGCAACGCAAATTTGCCCTCAAATTTGACAAACGCAGCAAATTTAACCGCAAGCCAAAGCTCAAATTTGACTCCAAATTTGAGCCCGAAACAGCAGAGTGGCGACTACGCCATCGACGTTAGAGGCCTCACCAAAAAATTCGGCAAAAAGATCATCACGGACGGCGTCGACATCAGGGTCAAAAAGGGCAGCGTGTGCGGATTTTTAGGACCAAACGGTAGCGGCAAGACGACCACGATACGCATGCTTTGCGGCCTTTTAAAACCAGACGGCGGTAGCGGCAGCTGTCTGGGGTATGATTTCCGCAGCCAAAGCGAAGCCATACGCCTAAAAACGGGCTATATGACGCAAAAATTCGGCTGGTACGACGACCTTAGCGTGAGGGAAAATTTGGAATTTATCGCTAGGCTTTTTGCGGTCAAAAAACAAAAAGCCGCCGTAAATCAAATCCTAGACCGCCTAGACCTAGCCCCGCGTCAAAACCACCTAGCAGGCAGTTTATCTGGCGGCTGGAAACAGCGGCTAGCGCTTGCGATGTGCCTCGTGCACGGCCCGGAGCTGCTTTTGCTCGACGAGCCCACGGCAGGCGTAGATCCAAAGGCTAGGCGCGAGTTTTGGGATATCATCCACGAGCTAGCCCAGGGCGGCATCACCGTGCTAGTCTCCACGCACTACATGGACGAGGCCGAGCGCTGCCACGAGCTCATCTACATCGCCTACGGCAAGATCCTAGCCCGCGGCACGCAATCAGACATCATCGCCGGCTACGATCTAAACGTCTGGCAGCTAAGCGGAGATAGAGCGGGCGAAGCGGCGTCGCTGCTAGCCTCAAACGCCGCGCTTAGC
>NZ_CALIII010000343.1 GCF_938018145.1 uncultured Campylobacter sp. | reverse complement strand
GCGCGGTAAGCGTGCTTTTTGAGCCATCCGTAGCCGTGACTCCAATGCTGTTTTTATCTATAAATTTAGCCGTGCCGTTTATCACGTCGATGTTTGCATTATCATCAAGCATCGCGAAATTTTTGGCTCTAAGTGCGGAAACGAGAGCGTCTTTTTTCTCGATACTTAGCGTGAAGTATTCGCCCGCGACGTTGTTATTTACGTATTGCGCTTCTTTGCTTAAATTTACTAGCTTTTTTGTCGGGATGCAACCGATGTTTATGCACGTTCCGCCATACATCTGCGCCGATTTTTCGATCACGGCGACCTTTTTGCCTAAATTTGCGGCTTTTACGGCGAGAGTTTTGCCGGCCTTGCCAAAGCCGATGACGATGATATCGTAGTTTTTCATATGTTTTTTCCTAGTATGTAGTGCGTAGTTTCATTTACTCTTTTTATGTTTATCTTGTTTTTTTCAGCCCAGTTTTCGATCACGTTTAGCGCACCCGGCGTTTTGCCCGCGTTTTTTATCTTAAACACGTCCTCGCTGCCGCTCATCGCGACAAAGCCGCCTAGCGGTTTTAGATGGTCGTTTAGCGTGATTATGCTGCTTAAATTTAACCCGTCGCAGTTGTTTAGGATGCGCTTAACTTGCGCGGTGGTCGCGTCGTTTTCGTTGTAGCCTAGTTGGTTTAAAAGAGCTGAAATTTCCATATTTTTCCTTTCTAGTTTATGCTTTTTTGACTCACCAAAACGCCCTCGATGAGCTTTTTTATGTCGCCGTCTAGTATCGCGTCGGTTTGGCTATACGCCTCTCCGCTGCGGTTGTCTTTGACCTGCTGATACGGGAAAAGCACGTAGGAGCGGATCTGATGACCCCAGCCGATCTCGCTTTTTTCGATACTGCCGGCGGCTTCTTGCTGTTTCATTAGCTCTAGTTCGTACAGGCGCGATTTTAGCATTTTCATCGCGGTGGCCTTATTTTTGTGCTGGCTGCGGTCGTTTTGACACTGCACGACGATGCCGGTGGGCACGTGAGTGATGCGTACGGCGGACTCGGTTTTGTTTACGTGCTGACCGCCCGCTCCGCCTGCGCGGTAGGTGTCGATTTTTAGATCTTTTTCGTCGATTTCTATCTCGATGTCGTCGTCGATCTCGGGGCTTACCATCACGCTGGTAAAGCTCGTGTGGCGGCGTCCCGCGCTATCAAACGGACTGGTTCGCACTAAGCGGTGGATACCGTTTTCGGCTTTTAGATAACCGTAGGCGTTTACGCCTTTAACGATAAAGCTCACGTCTTTTAGCCCGGCTTCTTCGCCCTCTTGGAAGTCTAGGGTTTCTACCTTAAAGCCCTCTCTTTCGCAAAAGCGCAGATACATGCGGTATAGCATACTCGCCCAGTCGTTACTCTCCGTGCCACCAGCGCCCGGATGGATGGTGACGATGGCGTTTTTGCCGTCATCCTCGCCGCTAAGCAGCATAGAAATCTCTAAATTTACTATCTTGTCCTCTAACTCGCCAGCCTCGGCAAAGAGCGAATTTATCGTCTCTTCGTCGTTTTCAGAGTTTGCCAGCTCGTATAGATCCTTTGCGTCGTCTACGGCGCTTTTAGCGTTTAGGAAGTTATTTAAGATGTTTGAAATTTTCGTTTTTTCCTTGCCGATTGCGCCCGCTTTTGCGATGTCTTGCCAGAAATTTTGATCGTTTTCTAGCTCCTCGATCTCTTTTAGGCGAGCTTTGATGCTCTCAGGCTTTACGACGCCCGCGATATTTTCTACTTTCGTGTTTAGGGTTTTTAGAAGTTCCGTGTATTCGTAATTATCCAAA
>NZ_CALIII010000342.1 GCF_938018145.1 uncultured Campylobacter sp. | reverse complement strand
TCGGCAGGTTTGATGATTTGCCAAAGCTAAAGCCAATTGACGACGAGCTTGCAAAAGACGAGGAGCAAGAAGAGCCGGGTAAGATTGATAAATTTGATGCATTTAGCGAGTCTACCGAGCTCGAATCAAAAAGGCAAGAGCTAAGCGAAAATTTACAAGCTATCAACGAGGCTCTAAATGAAATAGATGCGCTAGACGAGATGCCTGCGCAAGAAGACGAAAACGACGAAGAGGCTATTTTTGTGGCATGGAAAGAGCCGCAAATAGAAAAAGATACGCAAGAAATAAGTGAATTTGACCAAGAGGGCGAAAAATCGGACGTTTCTTGTTTTGAGCGTTTGCAAGAAACGGTAGTAATGAAGCAGATTTCTAACGAAAAAGATCAGCTTTTAGACTTTTTAAGGGATGAATTTGCTTCAGTAGAGCTTGATGGTGATGAAGAAGAAGCCACAGATAAATTTTGCGCAAGCCAAAGCGATCAGGATAAATTTGATACTGAGGAAGACGAGAATCTTGAGAGTAAATTTGACTCTATCAAAAACGAATTCGATATCGATAAAAACGAGATAAATTCCAAACAAACGCAGTCAAATTTAAGTGCTGATTTTTGGGATGTGCCGCAAAGCAAAGAGCTAGAGGATAAACATTTTCTAAAGATCGACGAGCATGCTGACTTAAGCGAGCCTGAGGATCAAATTTTAGAGCCGAATTTAACGCAAAAGCAAGAAGAAACAAGCAAAGGAGTAGAGCAGGTGCAAACTATAAACGATATGCAAGAAAGCCGAACAAATACGGCAAAAGAGCCGGAAGCAAGACCCGTTAGGCGTAGAGATAGGGCCGCGCTTTTGGCCGAGCTTGGACTAACGATGGAAGAAGAGTCCTTTGGTGTGTCTGTTAGGCCGCCGATGCCGCAAGATGACGACGAGAGTGAAAAAAGAGCTGCTATGAAGGCGGTTTTGGACGGATATCTGATGAAACTTATCGAGCTTGGCGGTAGCGACTTACACGTGAAGTCGGATAAAGTAGTTCGCGGTAGATTTAACGGCGAGATCGTCGCGATGGGTGATACGATTTTGGATTACGACCGCTCGATACTTATTGCCAAGGAAATTTTAGGGGCGAATTATTATAATCTTATGAAAAAAAAGAGCGTGGATTTTACATATAAATTAAACGATGACTATCGCTTCCGCTCTAACGTCTTTTTACAGATGGATGGCGTATCTTTCGTATTTAGAACGATACCGACGAAAATTCCTACGATGTCTGAGCTTTTATTGCCGCCGGTTATTGAAAAGCTTTGCAATAAAGTAAATAGAGGTATCATCCTAGTAACGGGGCCGACCGGTAGCGGTAAAACGACGACGCTAGCTAGTATGATAAACTACCTAAATCACACGAAAAACTACCACATCGTCACTATCGAGGATCCGATCGAATTTATTTACAGCGACGATAAAAGCGTAATTAATCAGCGGGGTATCGGCCAAGACGTCGATAGTTTTGCCGACGCGCTAAGGGCCTCTTTGCGCGAAGACCCGGATGTTATATTCGTAGGCGAGATGAGGGACCTAGAGACCGTTAGAACCGCGATAAACGCTGCGGAAACCGGCCACTTGGTGCTTGCTACGCTTCACACCCTTGATGCTAAAGAAACTATCGGCCGCGTCATAAATATGTTCCCTAAAGAGGAGCAAAACCGAGTCAGGATGACGTTTGCTTCGGTTGCGGAGGCTATCATATCTCAGCGTCTAGTCGTAACTACGGAAAATAAACGCCGCGTCGCTTGCGAAATAATGATAAAAAACATAAGAATAAGAGATATGATCCTAGAGGATAGAGATAGCGAAATTTACGATGCAATAGAGCAGAGTAGAAACACCTATCAGATGCAGACTTTCGAGCAGCATCTGCTTGATATGTATACTTCGGGAATCATTACGAAAGAAGAGGCCCTAAAGAGCGCCGGTAGAAGAGAAAACCTCGATATCAAAATCAAATCCGCCGACCTTGCCAAAAAACGAGCGATGGTCGCTTCTATCGAGGAAGACGCTGCGCTTTTAAGAGAATTTCAAAGCGACGTTATCGCGCTTAAAGATATCAAGTAAGGCGAAATTTATATAAATTTGGGTATTATCGGCTTCTATTTTTCAAGAAAGGAAAACGATGTTAGAAGGTATCGTTAGAGAGAGTATCGGTAAAAAGGCGTCAAAAGCCTTGAGAAGAGATGGTTATCTAATCGCCAACATTTACGGTAAGGGATTAGAGAATGTGCAAGCCGCTTTTAAAATCAACGATTTTATAAAAGAGGTTCGCAAAAAAGAGAGCCTTGCGTTTGATGTAAAAGTGGGCGGAAAAACCTTAAAAGTCGTAGTAGTCGAATACCAAAAAGACCCTGTGACAAACGCACTACAACACGTTGATTTGAAGGTTGCGCTTCCAGGCGTCGTCTCAAAATATATGATCCCGGTTAAACCTTACGGAACTCCGGTCGGTCTAAAAAATAAAGGCGTTTTGATCATCTCAAAAAGGCGCTTAGCCGTAAAATGCACGGCTGAAAATTTGCCAAATTCATTCGACATAGACGTTAGCGGTCTTGATATAGACAACACCGTCCTGGTACGCGATATAGCCGTTCCTGCGGGCGTCACTATGCTCGATGCTGACCGCGTAGCGGTTCTGGGCGTAATAAAAGCTAAATAAGGCTAGCCTTGATACTCATAGTCGGACTGGGGAATCCCGGTCCCGAGTACTCCAAAACAAGACACAACGTCGGCTTTATGCTGATAGATAGACTCAAAAACTCAAATTTTACAGACGTAAGCTCGGCCAAATTTCAAGGCGAGCTGTTTAAATTCCAAAATTTACTTTTTCTAAAACCAACAACCTTTATGAACCTAAGCGGACGAAGCGTGAAAGCCGTAGCCGATTTTTATAAACCCGAGCGTATTATCGTGATTCATGATGACCTTGATCTAAATTTCGGCGTCGTTAAATTTAAAAAGGGCGGCGGAAACGGCGGACACAACGGCTTAAAGTCAATCGACGCATTAATGGGCGTAGACTACGAACGAGTACGTATCGGTATCGGCAGAAGCGCGCACAAAGGCGAAAGTGCGGTAACCGGCCACGTGCTTGGCGAATTTAGCGCAGATGAGAAAGAGGGGCTGGAAAAAATTTTAGACTACTGCGAAAATGCGCTAAATGAGCTAATAAAAACCGACATCGACGCCGTTTCGCAAAAATTCTCAACCAAAAAAGGCATTTTGTGAGAGGATTAAATTTAGCATTTTCGATTTTTGTGATTCGTCAAATTTTGGAGCTTTTTAAAGCACTCAAAAATCGGTTAAATTTAGAGTCCAAATTTAAAACCTTGCTCCTAATTTTATTTACAGCAAATTTTATAAATTTACTTAAAAATTTTACTAGCAAATTTATAAAATTTACGAAAAAAGCGCTCAGACAAAAACTTGAATTCGGGTTTTTTAAGAGCGTAAAACAAGTCTGTTTCTCGTCTAGCCAAAAAGCGGCAAATTTGAGCGTCATTACGGCGGCAAAGGATGCATATTTGCAGCATAGCTCAAATAATAAATTTGCAGGGCAAGTTTTCGGTATTTTCGGTAGCGCCGCTTTCGTTCGCCTTCCACCGTGCGTAAAATTTGATTTAAGATGGCCCAGATGAACCTTTACGCGCGTTACGTCGGTTGGCTTTATTTTAAATACTTCGCGATATTGTTTATCGCGCTTACGCTTTTTTACGTCGGTATCGATATCCTAACCAACCTAAAAGATATGCCCGCAAGCGCGAACCTAAAGCTGCTTTATTTTGGTCTTACCTCGCTTACGGCGGTAAACTACGTCCTGCCGCTTGCGCTCATTTTTGCGCTGATAACTAGCAAATTTAGCATGATCCGCAGTAACGAGCTAGTTAGTTTTTATGCGCTTGGTATCGATAAAAATCGCCTGATCAAGCCGCCTTTTTACATCGCGCTTGCCATCACGTTTATTTACGTCGGGCTAAATTTCACGCCTTTTGCCTACGCTTACGAGTATGGGCGAAATATCGTGAAGCTCTCAAATTTATCGCGCACGAGCTCTGATATTTTCTTAAAATTCGAAGGCAAATTTGTCTATATGGACAGCCTAAATCCCATTAGCGGTGAGGCAAAAGATGTGCGGATATTTGACATAAACGGCAGCAACTTACGCAGCGCTACCTTTGGCGAAAGCGCGAAGTTTATAGACGATGCGTGGCTTTTAAAAAACGCTAAAATCGTAAATTTGCCGCAAAATATCAAGCTCGGCGAAAAGGGACTCGATATCAAAACGCCAAGCGAGCTAAAAACGCTTGAAAATTTTAAACCAAAAACCATAGAAAGCGCGTCGGCGGAGAGCTCGGCGATCACGATTCCCGATGCAGTGGATTACATTTTGGCGTTTAAAGACGAAGGTATCGGGCTAAATTCGACCAAAACTACGCTTTATAACCTCGCTTTTGCGCCTTTTTTTGCGCCTTTTATGGTGCTAATTATTTACTATTTCTTGCCGGTTACGGGACGATTTTTTAATCTCGCCTTAAAAAGCTTTATCTTTACGATCGCCTCGCTTTGCGTCTGGGGCGCGCTTTTTGTGATGATGAGATTTGCTAGAAACGGCGTCGTCTCGCCCGAGGTCGGCGTGCTTTTACCTATTATTTTACTCGGTGCTTACGCTTTTTATCTGCGTTTTGGGAGTCGTTAAGAGAGATTTAGGCAAAATTTCTGTAAAATCTAACTATTTTTAAACAAGGTCGGTTATGGATTTTACGAATTTAGCGCAAAAATACGGCACCCCTCTTTACGTTTACGATTTTGACTACATGGCACACCGCTACGAAGCGCTAAAAAAAGCGTTTCACGCTAGAAAATCTCTCGTATGCTACGCCGTTAAGGCAAACTCAAATTTAAGCGTTTTGAAATTTTTAGCCGGGCTTGGAGCCGGGTTTGACTGCGTGAGCGTGGGTGAAGTTAGGCGCGCTTTGCTAGCGGGAGCTAAAAGCTATCAGATCATCCTAAGCGGCGTGGGTAAGCGCGACGACGAGCTCAAATTTGCGCTGGAAAATGAAATCTTGATGATAAATTTAGAA
>NZ_CALIII010000341.1 GCF_938018145.1 uncultured Campylobacter sp. | reverse complement strand
AAATACTGGCGCTCAAGCTCGAGGCTAGGCGATGAGAGATCGTTTATGGTGAATTTTCACTATAATTTTTAGTTAAAACGTAAAAAACGATAGGTTATCCTATCGCTTTTTACTGATTTTAAAACCGCTTCATCCATCGCGCCCCAAAAGTTAAAAACTTAGTGCCAATGACTTGGCTTTGACTGCGGGATAGATGAAATTTCAAATTTAACACCCTTTTATAAGCTTTAAAAATTGCCTCAAACCCATCTTATTAAATTAGCCATCTAGTCTTTGGCGGCAAATTCTATCTGTATACGATAATTAATATTAAATTTATTCCATATTAGTTATTATTCGCGAAGAAAGATTGATAACTTAAATCAATATTAAGTATTCTAAAGGATTTTATATGATTGTTTCAAAGAATAAAGCTTTTGCGCCTATCGTTTCGCTAGTGTGCGCAATAAATTTACAAGCCGCAGATAATATAAATTTAGAAGAGGTCGTAGTCACTGCTAGCGGTTTTTCGCAAAGTATTAAAAACGCACCCGCCAGCATATCAATCGTAAAAAATGACGACCTGGCAAAAGATAGCTTCACCTCGCTTCACTCTATCGCATCAAAAGCTCCAGGAGTTAGCGTTATAGGCGGCGAGGACGGACCCGCCAGCGGTATCTCGATCCGCGGCATGGAAGGTTCGCAAACGCTAGTTCTCATAGACGGCAAGAGAGTAAATTCAAGCGCGGCCAATCCAAAAGGCGGTGCCGGCGATATGAACTCAAATTTTATCCCGCCGGTTGAGGCGATAGAACGCATCGAGATCATCAGAGGACCGATGAGCTCGCTTTACGGTAGCGATGCGGTGGGCGGGGTCATAAATATCATCACGAAGAAAAATTTCGATAAATTTAGCGGCTCCGTGAGCATATCCGGTATTGCGCAGGCTCATAGCGGCATCGGCTCGCAGCGCCAAGCGGACTTTTATCTTAACTTTCCGCTTCTTAGCGAGTATGTAGGTCTTCAGCTCTGGGGCTACAAAAAGTTACGCGATGAGGATAGCTATCCGGGCGGCTATCAAGAAAGCGATAAGAAAAACTTTAGCGCCAAACTATGGATCACGCCCGACGAATACAATAAATTTTACCTCCTAGCCTCCCAAGAACGCCACGAATACTCAAGGACCGTCGGCAAGACGGCAACCGTAAGGACAAATAGGCTGCTAAATAGCTACGACTACAAAAAAGATAGCTACGGAGTAGGATACCTGGGAAATTTTGAGAATTTAAATGCCGACGTGAGCTACATTTACGATCAGACGAAGCGAACGAGCCTCTTTGATAGCTTAACGCCGGCCGATGTCAAAAACCACAACTTTAACTCCAAATTTAGCACCTTCCTAGATTCGCATACGCTAACTTTCGGCTATGATTTTAGTAAGCAGACGGTTAAAACCACATTTATCGTATCAAATTCGAGCAGAAGCGTGCTACGAAACCCGAAAGCCTACTCTATGAAAGAGCATGCGGCATTTTTAGAAGACGAGTGGGAAATTTTAGACGACAAGCTTTATTTGACGCTGGGCGGTCGCTTCACTCATAACGAATTTTTCGACGATCATCTCTCGCCGCGTGCGTATCTAGTTTATAATCTAACCGACAACTGGACGCTAAAAGGCGGCGTAGCGACAGGATATAAAACGCCGAACGTCAATCAGATCTCGCCGGAAGTCGGCACCATACAAGGCGGCTGGAGGATCGTAGACTTTGGTAACGCAGACCTAAAACCCGAAAAGAGCCTAACTTATGAAATCGGCGCTTACTACGATAGCGGCGACGATTTTAGAGGTTCGGTTACTCTATTTAGAAACGAGTTTAAAGATAAAATCCTAGATACCGACGGCAGCAGCATAAACCGTATTCCGGCATTTGGCTCATGCGCTACGGCTCCGCACGTAAACTGCCCGGGCTGGGGAACTTACTTTAACATCGACGGTGCCGACGTCTGGGGCATCGAGCTTAGCGCAGACTACGACATACTAAAAAATCTAAATTTGCGCGGCAACTACACATACAACAACTCCAAAATCAAAACCGGCGACCCGACGATCAATACCCCAAACGGCCCGGTCAAATTTAGCCAGACCAACCTTAGCCGACTAGACGGCAAATCTCTGACTGCAACGCCTGAGCACGCGGCAAATTTGACGCTAACGTATAAGCCTATCGCAAGCGTTAGCACCTTTGCCGGGGCAAACTACGAGAGCGAGCTAACCAGCGTCAAATTCGGTCCCGGCAATAAAGTAAGCGAAAACGACAAAAAGCTTTTTACCGTCGATTTGGGTGCTAGCTGGGAAGTAAATAAAAATTTAAGCTTAAATTTGACCGCCTACAATATCTTTGATAATATCCGCTACGACGAGGGAATGGCCGATGACGGCAACTACTACTGGTATCCTGAAGAGGGCAGGAGATTTTGGTTTAAGGTAAGCGCGAAGTGGTAAGGATTGTTAAATTATTTTTGGGAGCTTTGATTATGATTGGTGTAGCCAGCGCAAAGCCTACTCAGTACATAGAGCCGATAGATGAAAGCGTTTATCGGCTTTTTGATGTCAAATACTCCATACTAGAAAGTGCAGGCGGAGAAATATATAAAATTTTTCAAGCCGTTCCGAAAAACCGCAACGTTTATCCAAAAGCGATTTTTATGCTCGATGCGAATGCGCAATTTTCCGTGTTGCTTAATTTATTTAAAAATTTTACTTCAGACGACAATGCACCGCTTATCATAGGCGTCGGATACGATACTCCGCTAGCTTACGATACCGCAAGGCGAACAAAGGACTTAACGCCGTTAGCCCAAGGCGGTGAATACGAGCAAGGCGGCAATGCGGACAAATTTTATAAATTTATAAAAGAGCGGTTAATGCCGTTTGCAGACAAAGAATACGATATAAAAAATAGCGAGAAAATATTTTACGGCCACTCCTTTGGCGGACTATTTTTAGTTTATTCGCTTCTACAAAACGACGGTATATTT
>NZ_CALIII010000340.1 GCF_938018145.1 uncultured Campylobacter sp. | reverse complement strand
AAGGTCTGGCTCAGGCAAATTTGAAGCGAATAAAATTTGAGCTAAAACCATAAAGATAACGGCGAGCTTTTTCATAAATCCTCCTAAATTTACGGCTTTTACGAGGCGACAAATTTAGCTTGCGGGCTTAAAAGATAAATTTGCTCGCGGTAAATTTGACTCAATTTCAGGTTAAATTTACGCACGAGTAAATTTGCCGTAAAAACAGGCGTTTTAGACCGCCGCTTTTTGCCTCTCGTTATCTAGCGTTTCTTGCATTTTCACCCTTGCGTTTTCTAGCCACTCGGGATCGGCGGTATCGATTAGATCTAGGCAGATGATTTTGATTTTGCCGTTTTTAAAGCTAAAATTTTTCACATCCAAGATATCCGAATCCGTGATCACGATGGGCTGGATTTTTAGATTTAGCTTGTCGGCGATGATTTTCGCACCGCCCTTAAACGGCAAAAGCTCCCTTGAGTGCGAGCGCGTTCCCTCGGGGAAAATCGCCAGCACGCGCCCCTTTTCGACGCGGTCCTGCGCGTCTTTTACGAGCTTGATGAGCGAGCGTTTATTTTCGCGCTCGACTGAGATCATTTGCGGCACGTGGATAATCTGACCGATCACTGGCAGGTCGGCGATCTCTTTTTTAGCGATCCAGCAGAGATTTTTAGGATAGACTTCCTCTAAAACGACGATATCTAGCATGCTTTGGTGGTTCATAATGACCATATTCGCCCGCTCGTCGAAGTTGCCGACGACTTCGAGCGAATAAAACCCGAAAAATCGCTGGCTCCTACCCCAAATTTTTCTCACGCCGTGAATGTGCTTTTTAAAAAGCCACATGAAAAACACGACCAAAAGTATGCTGATCAGAAACTCGACCGCGAAATACGCGGCCTTTATCCTAGAAAATATCATCTTTTTTCACCCAGCCTATCTTGCCGTCGTCTAGTAAAATTTTGACGTAGTCCTCGCGCTCGCCGAGGATCTCGATCTTTTCCTCCGCTTTTGAGGTATAAAATACGCTCGAGTTTTGCGTAGGTAAAATTTTTACGTTTATGTTTTGTCTTAGCGTCGCGCCGCCAAACGGGTTGTAGCTATAAAGGATATAGGCTCCAAGGCCGACCACGACGACGAGGAATATCGCGTCGCGCTTAAACAAAAACGTGATCAAAAATATACCAAAAAGCGCGTAAACTCCGATATTTTTGTAAATTTCAAATTTGCTTTGCTTTGGATTTAGCCCGATTTGCGTGCTGATCTCGTCGTCTTCTACGACTACCGGGAGCGAAAAGCTCACGAAATCTTTTTTAGCCAGGCTAAAGTAGTTAAAATCTATCGAGGTTTTTTCAGGCGAAAATATCGCAAAATAATATCCGCTTTGTGCGTCAAATTCTCCGCTTGTGGAGTCCACACCTTGCTTGATGATGTCCTTATCCTCGATGAAAAAATCCGCGATATTGCCTTTTTGCGCGTTTACTTCGACGATCATGATGAGATTTTTATCGTCGAATTTATTGGTTTTGTATTTTTTGACTTCGAGATTTTGAGCGACGACGTGGTTGTATTTCTCGCCGCTTTTTAGCGCTACAATTTTAGGTAGCGAAAGCGTCAAATTTGCCGTCTGGAAAAACTCGCCGTTGCGCTTTAAATTTACCGTGATTTTTGGATTTTGCACGGCCTCGGCGGAGGCCTCGGCGTAAATTTGAGCCTTGTAAACCCCTTTACCGTCGTTATCCCAGCGCAAATTTGAGCTTAGCCATTTTAGATTTTCGGTTTCAGGCAAGATGGTTTGCAGATCTACTGCGATATTATCCTGGATATCGACCGAGAGCGTAAAGCTAAAAATTTGCCCGACGTAGACTTGCTTTGGCGCGTTTAAAGCCTTGATGATGATGTCGTTTGGCTGCACGCGCTCGTAGAGCTGGCTGTCTTTTAAATTTAACTCGGGCTCGTTCGTAGGAGCGATATTTTGCGGGATAGGTTGACGTAGATGCGTACCGCCTTGGTTGCTTACGGCTTGGCTTTGAGCTACAGGAGTTCTGTTTTGAGTGGTCGTGCTTTGCGTCTGGCTTGGAGTTCTATTTTGTGTGCTCGGCGCTCTGTTTTGTAAATTTGGCTTTTGCGCGGGCGTTTGCGGAGCAGGCTTGATCACTTTTTGGCTTTGCTCGTCGCCCATCATATCAAATACGCTAGGCTCAGTGGCTGTGCAAGCTAAAACAAATATAGTAAAAAAGGCTAAAAAGGGCTTTAGCAAACTAGCCCTTTTAGCATCTTTAGTCCATCGTCCGTGCCCAAAAACTTCTCGCAGGCGCGCTCTGGGTGAGGCATGAGGCCGAATATCTTTTTGCTCTTATCGCAAATTCCAGCTATGGCATCGACCGAACCGTTTGGATTTAGCTCTGCGCCGTTTGCGTCGCAGTATTTTAGCAGCACCTGATCGTTGTCGTAGAGGCCTTTTAGCGTCGCTTCGTCGGCGTAAAAGTTACCCTCGCCGTGAGCGATCGGGATGTTTACGACCTCGCCGACGCTCAAATTTGATAGAAATTTATTTGCGTTTGAGATCACTTTTAGATAGTGGTATTTTGAGATGAAGCTTAAATTTTCGTTTCGTCTCATCGCGCCTGCAAGCAGTTTTAGCTCGCACAGCATCTGAAAGCCGTTGCAAATTCCAAGCACGTATCCGCCTTTTTGGGCGTGTTTTACGACCGCGCTCATCGCGGGGCTAAATTTAGCGATAGCTGCCGTGCGCAAGTAGTCGCCGTAGCTAAATCCGCCTGGAAGCACGATAAGATCGGCATTTATCTCGCTTTCTTTGTGCCAGATTATCTGCGTCTGGCAACCCAAAAGCTCAAAGGCGTACTTTGTATCTTGCTCGCAGTTCGTGCCTGGAAACAAAACGATGGCGACTTTCATTTTGCGCTCTCGCATTTATCGTTCAAATTTATCTCGTAGTCCTCGATGACGGTGTTTGCGAGCAGTTCTTCGCACATTTTGGTGAGCTCCTTGCGCGCTTCGTCTTTGCTTGCGGCGTCTATGTCAAGCACGATTTGTTTGCCTATTCGCACGCCGCTTACGTTATTAAATCCAAGTGAGCCGAGTGCGTGCTCGACGGCCTTTCCTTGCGGGTCTAAAACGCCGTTTTTTAGGGATACGTTGATGATAGCTTTCATTTTAAACCTTAGATAAAATTCTTTTTAAAACTTCTTCGTAGGCGACTTTTACGTTGCCAAGATCCTGGCGAAATCTGTCTTTGTCAAGTTTTTCGTTCGTAGTTGCGTCCCAAAAGCGGCAGCTATCTGGGCTGATCTCGTCTGCTAGCAGGATATTTCCGTCCTTATCGACACCGAATTCGACTTTAAAATCGACTAATTTTAAGTTTCTGTCTGCGAAAAATTTAAAGAGGATAGCGTTTATCTCGCGGCCCATGTGTTTTAGTCTGTCAAGGTCGTTTTCGCTCTTAACTAGGCCCATAATTAGACAGTGTTCGTCGTTTACGAGCGGATCGTGTAGGTCGTCGTTTTTGTAGTAAAACTCTACCAATGGAAACGACAAAACCGTGCCTTCTTTTATCGCGAGGCGCTTTGTAAGCGAGCCGGTTGCGATGTTTCTCACGACCACTTCAAGCGGGATGATTTCGCATTTTTTCACGAGCTGTTCGGTGTCGCTTAGGGTTTCGACCAGGTGAGTCGGGATGCCTTTTTCTTTTAAAAGATGAAAAAGCTGCGTCGAAATTTTATTATTCAGCGCGCCCTTGCCCGCTTCGTTACCTCTTTTTTGCGCATCAAAGGCGGTTAGATCGTCTTTAAATTCCGCTATTAGCAGGTCCGCATCGTCCGTTGCGAACATCTTTTTTCCCTTGCCTTCGTAGATCAGCTCTTTTTTTTGCATTTTTGCACTCCTTATTTTAGCTGTAAAATTTTGATCGCGTCAATCGCCGATTTTAGCTGTATATCGTCGTTTACGTTAGCCTCGGTTATTATCTTTTTGTTGTCGGCGGTTTTGGTCGCGTTTTTATCGCCGTTGCCGTCGATTTTACTTAGTTCGTTGGTTAGGTGTTTTTTTAGTTCGCTCTCTTTTATAGAAAACGCATTTTCGTCTTGTTGTGGCACCTTGCCCGGAAATACGACGATATCAGGCTCCACGCCAGTTGCTTGTATAGTGCGGCCACTCGGCAAATAGTAGCGCGCGATAGTTAGGCGGATAGCCTCTTTGTCGTCGACTGGAAGGATGATCTGTACGCTGCCTTTACCGAACGTCTTTTCGCCGATAACGACGGCGCGTTTGTGATCTTGCAACGATCCGCTCACGATCTCGCTCGCGCTCGCGCTTCCGCCGTTAACTAGTACAGCTAGCGGTAAATTTGTGATTTTATTTGCTCTTGCGGCTTTAAATTCGCTATTTTCGCTCTCGTTTCTGCCCTTTTGAGATACGATCACGCCGCTATCTATAAACAAATTCGTTAGTCCGACCGCTTGGTTTAAAAGTCCGCCCGGATTATTGCGAAGGTCTAGTACGATACCCTCGGCTTTTGGATATTTTTTGATAAATTCCTCGGCCTTTTCGGTTACGTGCTTGTCAAAATTTGTCACGCGAAGATAGAGGATGTTGTCTTTTTCGATCATCTTTGCGTAAACGGACTCGACTGAGATGATGTCGCGCACGAGCTTGACGTCAAACGGCTTTTGCTCGCCTTTTCGCACGATAGTTATCGTAATAGGCGTCTTTGGTTTGCCGCGCATTTTATTGACCGCTTCGTCTATGGTGGTGCCTAGGGTCGTATTGCCGTCGATGCGAAGGATGATGTCGCCGCTTTTTATGCCGGCTTTATCCGCAGGCGTATTTTCGATAGGTGAGATGACCGTTAGCGCACCGTCTTTCATACCGACGGTTATACCAAGACCGCCAAATTCGCCGTTTGTCTGCACCTGCATATCTTTAAATGCCTTTTCGTTTAAAAATCCAGAATGCGCGTCAAGGTTGTTTAAAAGCCCCTCTATGGCCTTATCCACGATCTCTTTAAACTGTAAATCATCAACATAATATTTTTCGATAGTAGAAATGGTTTTTGTAAGTTTAGAGAGCGATTGTAGTTTAGAATTTGAGCCGTCCTCGGTGGCTTTAGCATTTAAATTTGCGCTAAAAACCGCTCCGAAAATCATCGCGCCCGCAACGCTCGAAAACAAAAACATCTTTTTTTTATTCAAAGTTAATCTCCTGCCTTTTTAAGTGGGGCTATTTTAGTTAAATTTGCCTAAAAATAGGATAAAAGATTTAATAAAATTTAACTTTATTTCGTAAGTATTTATATTGTACTACTTAGATAACTTGACAATAATCGACTAAAGTTATATAATACGGTCAATATAAACTAAAGGAGAAAAAATGGCGAATTTAGGCGAAAATTTAACCGCGCAAATGCAAGAGCTGGTAGAAAAGGGCGTCGCGCTAGCGATACACGCGAAAAATCCGCAAACATTTCCGCTTCATTTGCTTTGGGCGCTGGTTGCAGATAGCGGCTCGCTGCTAAACCAAGTCTTTAACAAAATGAACGTCGGCAAGGACGCGGTCGAGCTCGAAGTAAAAAGCAAAACCGCACAGTTACCTACAAGCTCAAACGTGAGCAAGGAAAACGTGCAAATTTCAAAGGAGCTCATAAACTCTCTTGAAAGCGCAAAAGCTCTGATGGTGAGCCTAGGAGATAGCTATATCGCGGTGGATACGTGGATTATCTCGGCGCTTGAGCTGCCTGAGATCAAGCAAATTTTAGGCAAATTTACCGACGTTTTAGAAATCCGCAAAAATTTAGAAAGTATAAGGGCAGGGCGCAAGATAGACAGCCAAACCGGCGACGAGACGCTAGATAGTTTGGAGAAATACGGCATCGATCTAACTGCAAAGGCGCTAAATAAGGAACTAGATCCAGTCATCGGGCGTGACGAAGAGATAAGGCGCGTCATGCAAGTGCTTTGCCGGCGTACGAAAAACAATCCCGTACTCATCGGCGAGCCGGGCGTCGGAAAAACCGCAATCGTCGAAGGACTTGCCCGCCGCATCGCATCGGGCGACGTTCCCGAAAGCTTGAAAAACAAGCGCCTCCTCGCCCTCGATTTGGGTTCTCTTGTCGCAGGTGCGAAATTCCGAGGAGAATTCGAAGAGCGCCTTAAAGCCGTCATCACGGAAGTGCAAAAAAGCCAAGGACAGATCGTGCTCTTTATCGACGAACTGCATACGATCGTCGGTGCGGGCGCATCCGAAGGTTCTATGGACGCTTCGAATTTATTAAAACCGGTGCTTGCCCGCGGAGAGCTTCGCGCGATCGGAGCGACGACGCTCGACGAATATCGGAAATACATCGAAAAGGATGCGGCGCTCGAGAGGCGCTTTCAGCCTGTCTATTGTTCGGAGCCGTCGGTCGAAGATACGATCGCGATCCTTCGCGGTCTGCGCGAAAAATACGAAATTCACCACGGCGTGCGGATCGACGACGAAGCGCTCGTCGCGGCGGCTGTCCTCAGCAACCGCTATATCACGAACCGTTTTATGCCCGACAAAGCGATCGACCTCGTCGATGAAGCGATGAGCCGGCTCAAAATGGAAATCGAAAGCCAGCCGACCGAACTCGATCAAATCGAACGGAAAATCATGCAGTTGTCCATCGAAAAACAGTCGCTCGCAAAAGAAGACGACGAAGCGTCGAAAGAGCGGCTTGCAAAACTCGAAAAAGAGCTTGCCGATCTTTCGGTAAAACGCGATGCGATGAAGCTGCAGTGGCAAAACGAAAAAGCCGATATCAACAAGAGCCGCGACGTCAAAGAAAAACTCGAACAGGCGCGCTTCAATGAAGAAAAATATACGCGCGAAGGAAACCTCGCGAAAGCCGCCGAATTGAAATACAGCATCATTCCCGAATTGCAAAAGGAACTTTCCGCCGCGGCGGAAGCCGGAAGCAAAAAAGAGGGCGGACGCGAATCGCTTTTGCGGCAGGAAGTGACCGAAGAAGATATCGCGCGCGTCGTCAGCGAGTGGACGGGAATCCCCGTTACGAAGATGTTGTCGAGCGAAAAGCAAAAATATTTGCAGCTCGAATCCGTGCTGCATAAGCGCGTTATCGGACAGAACGATGCGGTGCAAGTCGTTTCGGACGCGATCCGTAGAAACCGCTCCGGCTTGAGCGACCCGAACCGTCCGCTCGGAAGCTTTTTGTTTATCGGTCCGACCGGCGTCGGAAAAACCGAACTTGCAAAAACGCTTGCGGACTTTTTGTTCAACGATGAAAAATCGCTTACGCGAATCGACATGAGCGAATATATGGAAAAGTTTTCCGTTTCGCGTCTGATCGGCGCTCCTCCG
>NZ_CALIII010000339.1 GCF_938018145.1 uncultured Campylobacter sp. | reverse complement strand
GGCAGTACCAGCTCCTCTCCCGTTTTGCGGCTAGCGAGCCTATATCCCTCCTGAAAACTCTCAAGCTCGCCCTCGTCGGGGTAGAAAAAAGGTAGTAAAATGCACTCTGAAACGATGCGTTTGCGGATAAAATTTCGGATCAAATTTGGGATTTGCACGGCGCGGCCTTTAGATTAAATTTGAGCGAATTTTAGCAAAGTTTTAAATCCGCGCAAAATTTACATTGAAATTTGACGAACACGAAAGAAGTAAATTACGCTCAAATTTGGTGAACTAAATTTAAGCGTAAAAAGACAAGCGGAAGTAATCGCGAGATGATTTTGAGAGTTGTGCAGAAAATTTGGACAAGGCTAGACAAGTAGTCTGCCGCAGTCCAAAATTTTCAAACTCATTTAAAGACGCTCGCGAGACGACGCGTTAAATTCTACAAAGATTGTAGAATTTTAGGTTTACTAAACGCTTGTATCGGCTTAATCTCCCCCTTAAATTTCTCAATCTGCGCTAGCACGGTGTGAGCCGAGTTGCTTTGCGCGAGACTTGACGTGCCTTTATCAAAGGTTAGCACGTTTACGCAGCCGTGCTGGCAGAGGCTCTTTTCGCCCCATTTTTCAGGGTCGTACCACGCGCCCTCGCAGATAGCTACGACGTGCTCAGGCACGATGTCGGTGACTAGCACGCCCGCTAGTATCTCGCCGCGGTCGTTAAATGCGCGTGCGACGTCGCCCGTGGCTAGGCCGCGCTCTTTGGCGTCTTTTGGATTTATTAGCACCGGCTCTCTACCGCTAACTTCGGCGAAATTTCTGATGATAGAGTTGTTTAGCTGGCTGTGCAAGCGGTAGCGAGAGTGCGGGCTAACGACGTGCAGCGGGTATTTTTTCGTCGCGTTGCCTAGCCACTCTTTTGGCTCGATCCACGTAGGCATCGGCGGGCAGTCGGCGTAGTTCATCTTCGCTATCGTCGGCGAGTAGATCTCTATCTTGCCAGACGGCGTACCTAGGCGGTTTTTGGCCGGATTTTCGCGGAATGCCGCTAGGCGCGTGTATAGCTCGGTTTCTGTGTTGTCTTTTTCAAACCTCACGTAGCCTTTTTCGTAAAATTCCTCAAAGCTAGGCATGGTTAAATTTAGCCCCTTAGCCTGCTCGGCCGCGTCGGCGTAAAATTCCTTCATCCAGCCTAGCTCGTCCTTGCCCTCGCTAAATACCTCGCCTCTGCCCCAGCGTTTGCAAATTTGCTCGCAGATCCAAAAGTCGCTCTTGCTCTCGCCCATCGGCTCTATCGCAGGTTTATATGCCACGATGTATTCGCCCGTAGCGCCCGTTTGGTTGATGTCGTTTCTCTCGACCTCGATAGCTACCGGCAGCACGATGTCGCTAAATTTTGCGGTGCTAGTCCAGTATGGCTCGGCGGTGATAACGGTGTCAAATTTACGCCACTGTTTTACGATGTTGTTTACGTCCTGATGGCGCGTAAACATCGAGCCTGAGGCCATGTACGCCACTCTCATGTGCGGTAGCTTGATCTTAGTGCCGTCGTAGTCGATCTCTTTGCCCGGATGCTCTAGCGCCTCGATGCTGCGAGAGGACGGGATAGTGATGTTTTTAGTCGTTTTCCACGGCGCGCCGTCTACGTTTTCGTATTTCTCGTCGATACGCGTGCTTAGGCCTTTTAGCACCGGAGCGATCTTGTCCGTAGCGCCCGCAGAGCCGTATCCTAGGCTAAACTCAAATCCAAGCCCCTCTTTACCCACGTGTCCTAGCATCGCGTTTAGCACCACTAGCGCCCAGAAAGGCTGCTCGCCGTGGTCGGCTCTTTGTAGCGCGCGGCCGATCAGCACGGTCGTAGGCTCTTTAGCCAGGCGCGTCGCAAACTGCGCTATCGTGCCCGCAGGTACGCCGCAAATTTTGCTCGCCCACTCGATGTCTTTTACGACTTTATCTTGCGTGCCGAGGAAGTAGTCTTTAAATTTATTAAATCCGACCGTGTATTTTTTGATAAATTCCTCGTCGTAGAGGTTGTTCGTAAACAGATAATGGCACATGCCGATGATGAGCGCGGTGTCGGTATTTGGGCGCACGATGATGTTTTCGCTGCCGTAGTAGCGCGCGGTGTCGTTTACCATGACGTTTACGCTATAGGTTTTGATGCCGGCTTTTTTGAGCTCCTGCATACCTACGTAGCCGTCGTGAGTCGGAGGGACTGATGAGATTTGATTGGTTACGATAGGATCGGTACCCCAAAATACTACGTTTTTAGCGTTTTTGACGATAGCTTTCCACTTCGTCGGCGCGTCGTAAACCGCGCTACCGCCTAGCACGTGAGGCATGATGACTAGACCCGCTCCGGTCGAGTAGTCGCCGCTTTCTTCCACGTAGCCGCCAAGCACCTTTAGCATCCTGTGCGCGACCGTACGACCCCAGCTGACCTTACCGCTGCCGCCCCACCAGTAGCACTCGCCGTAGATCGCCTCGGCGCCGTATTTGTCGAAGTTTTCTTTTAGAGCTTTGGCGGCTAGATCAAGCGCCGTATCCCAGCTAACGCGCACAAACTCCTCTTTGCCGCGCAGTTCGCTCTTTGCCGCGCCTTTTGCTTTTAGGTAGCTTTTGCGCACCATCGGATAGAGCACGCGGTTTTCGTTCTGCACGGAGTCAGGCAGGCTATAGTTCATCGTGTTTGGAAATTTATCGCCCTCAAATTCGCTAACCGAAACGATCTGCGATGAGTTTAAATTTGCCCAAAACGGACCGAATCTGTTTGCGCCGAACACTTTTTTGTTATCAAAAATCGTCTGTTTGACGCCCTCTATCCTGCTAGCCTGCGCAGCCGTAGCCGCCAAGGCCGAAAATTTGATGAAATCTCGTCTTTTCATCGGTTTCTCCCTTATTTTAATTCTCGCAGGAGCAAGCCCCCGCGCCTTGCGCTTGCAGTCGCGAAGTCGCAGACCCAAGCAAAGCCAAATCGCCGATACTTGCGGCACCGACGCGATTAGGCGACTCGTTTTCCGTTATTTACTTTTAAAACCCATATTTTATTAGCGGCGCTCGCTTTTTTGTCACGCGGCTCTTTAGCGAGCAAGACGCCGCAGATTTAAGCCGGTAGCGTTAAATTTGCCGCCGTCAAATATAAAATCCAAATTTAAAGAACAAGCGTCGCTAAATTTTACATTTCAAGCGACGAGCAAATTTAGCTAGGCGCTAGCGCGTCGAAGCCCTATTCTACCGCTTTTGCGTTATGCTGTAGGTATTTAACGATCAAATTTAGCTCCGTCTCCTCTAGCGAGACGTAGTTCGTATCGATCATCGACTGCAAATTTGCCGGCCACTGAGCCGCCGTAAAGCTGTTTGGCTCGTGCAAGCGGTGGCACGCCGAGCAGGTCTCCTCGTACTTTTGCTGAGCCTGTTTGTATAGCGCGTTTGCGTCGCTACCTAGCGCGTCTGCGGCGACTTCGTACGTGCCCTCGACCTCATACCAAAGCTCGCCGTAGTCGTCCTCGACCTCTTTTATTTTCTTAAAATTCGCCTCGCTCTCGGCATCAAAAACCGTGAAAATCTCGGCATTTTTGACGCTACGCTGTATCTGAGCCAGGTAGTTTGCCGAAACTGCGCCTTTTACCTTTATTTTGGCCTTTGCTCCGTCTTTGGAGACAACCTCGACCGGCGTTAAAACCTCGATCTTGCCGACCTTTTTACCGCCTAGCGATATATCGGTCGTCTTTGTCAAAACCTCGGCGTTTAAGCCTATCGCCGCCGCACAGGCCGCGATCAAAACGAATTTAAAACTTTTCATCGCACTTCCTTAAGAAAAATTATTAATGTAATTTTATAAATTTACGGCTTAAAATTACATCGCTATATTTTATTACGAAGCGGATTTTGTATATTAAAAGAGTAAAATTTGAGGTTAGAACGCGACAAACCGAGCCGAATTTGAGCTTTGCCAAAATTTGCCGCGAGAGTAAAGCCGCACAAAC
>NZ_CALIII010000338.1 GCF_938018145.1 uncultured Campylobacter sp. | reverse complement strand
CTGCAATTTTAGCCAGTTTGTCGTCTTTTATCTGTGCAAATTCGCTCTTTAGCGCCGATAAAATTTTATTTAAAAACGACGCATTACCAAGCATCTCGTTTTCAAATTCGTATAAATTTAGCGACGTCAAAACACGGTCTTGCACCTCGTCAAAGCTCGGGATAAAGAGCGCAAAGCCGTTTTGCTCGTGCGCGCGCATCGAGCCCGCGATCTTTTCTTTTAGAAAATACACGGCGATTTTAACGGCATTTTCGTAGTTTGCGGCGACTTTGAGGTTTAGCTTTTCAAAAAACAGCGCCGTCTTTTGCAGTCCTTTAAATTTCGCCGTCTCATAGTCTCGCAAAAACGTCCTATACACCTGCCCCGCATACGTCCTAACATCGGCAAACACGGTATCGGAGTGCGTTTCGTCCTCTTTTTGCGCGTTTTCAAATTCTGATTTATAAATCATAAATTCGCGCTCCAACCGCTCGTAAATTTCATCCAGCGCCGCGCCGATTTCATCTTGCAACGCGCTTAGGCCGCGCTTATACGTCCTAAAAAATTTGGCGAATTTCACGTCGTTGTAGATGAGTTTTGAAAACACCTCGTCGCTGTCAAAATCCACCGCCTCATACGAGCTAGCTTCAAAATACTCGCCCTTTAGCAGCGTTTTTCGCGGCGCGTATTTATACTTTTTCACGCTTTTTAGGCTGGCTAGGATCTCGTCTGCAACGAGCTTTGCGACGTGTTTTAGCTCGTTAAAGGCTAGCTCGATTTTCGGTTTAAAATTTTCTTGCACGGCTTTTAAATTTGACTCCAGTTCGGCGTCAAATTTAGCGATTATCTCGCCCGCTTTTTCGTAAATTTTAGCGATCTTTTCGTGTTGTTCGGCATTTACGGCAACCAGCCTAGCGCACTTTTCGCGTACGAACTTTTCTTTTATCTCTTCGCCGCCAAAAAGCTCGCGGACCGCGCTTATCACCTCGCTAAAATTTGACTCCATCAAAAGCGTCGCGTCGCCGTTTGCCTGCGCCGTTACGGCCTGCTTTGCAGAAACCGCGATGATGCGCCCAAAAAATCGCCCATAGGTCGTTTGCGCGTGAGTTTTGAGGCGCTCAAGCTCGTCCTTGCTTAGCTTATCTTTTTGATTTAGCAAGCAGATCGCCGTTTTGCCCCCGCCAGCTAAAAATTCCTCGATCTGCGCGGCTTCGCTAGCGCGCGCGGCGTTGTCGGCCAGGCTTAGCCAGATGACGCCCGCGACGTCTTTTAGCACCTCGTGCGTGACGGCGGTGTCGGCCTTTGAGAGCGAGTTTAGCCCCGGCGTATCGACGAAATTTACCAGCTTTAAAATCCCCGAGGGCGCGTAAACGCAAAGCCTGCTCACGTCGTCGCCAAACACGCGCTGATCGACGAAGCGCCCGATCTCCTCGACGCCCAGATACAGCTCTCTGCCGTTTTCGTAAAGCACGCTAAGCCCGGGCGCGGCGCCGTATCTGATAAAGGTCGGCTTTGAGGTCACGGGAGTTAGGCCCGACGGTAAAATCTCGCTACCCAAAAGCGCGTTTAAAAACGTAGATTTGCCGCTAGAAAACTGACCGACTATAGCAACCGTAAGCGGGCCGGATAAAAACAGATCGAGCTTATTTAGCTCCTGTTTTAGCTCGGCGCTTGGGTGAAATTTGGGCTCGGTTAGCTCGTTTTGCAGCCGCCTAAATCGCCCGTGAAAATCGTCCGAAAATATCTTAAAATACCGCGTTTTATACGCGTTTATAAACTCCTCAAACACTTTGCAGCTCCAAATTTATAGCATTTATCGCCTCGCTTTGCGAGTTTAGTCGCTCTAGCTCCCGCGAGCTCGCTCCGCTAGTTTGCGCTAGCGCGGCAAGCTCGATTTTTAGCGCTTCTTCACTGATTGCAAGCGCCTTTTCTTTATCTTTTAGCGCGGCTTCGATCTGCTTTTTAAACTCGCTTTTTTCAAATTCGCTAAGCTCGAAAACGAAATTTTTGATCCGCTCGGCGCCTAAAAACTCCTCCGCGGCTAGTTTGGCGGCCTCGGATACGCCTTGCGCGCCCGAGTTTGCCGCACTAGCTACCGCGTCCGCGACCTGGGCGCACTCTAAATTTATCCCTTTTGATTGTAGATAGTCGTTTATACTAAAGACCTTGGCCGCCGCCGTTTTGTCGTCAAATTCGCCAAATTTTAGCGCGATATTTTGCGCGCACGCGGTTATTTGCCGCATGATCTCGTTGCGGTTTTGACGCATTAGGACGATGACGCCGTCTTTGATCGTAGTTTGCGCGATGCGCGAGAGGCGCTGCGGGTCGATCTTTTGTTTTTTGGCGGCTGCGTAGTTTACGTCGTCCGCCACGCGCTGCTTTAGCGTTTGCGCCAAAGACCGCAGCCCTAGCTCGTAGCTAGCGGCTGTTTTAGCCGTATCTAGGCGCTCCAGCCCCTCTTTTACTGCGTCTCTTAC
>NZ_CALIII010000337.1 GCF_938018145.1 uncultured Campylobacter sp. | reverse complement strand
GCGAGGGCGAAAAGCGCGCGACGAAAGACGTCAGAAGCGAGGAGACGAAGGCTGCGCTAAAAGAGAGCGCGGCGTTTGATCGGGCTAGGATGCTAGGTATCGCATCGGGCATCGTGCCGGCCGTGATCAAGATCTACGCGTACTTTATCGCTAGCTACGGGGGACTGGCGCTGCAGATCGCGGACAATCTCGCCGTCATAGCAGCCGCACTGCTAACCTACGCGGCGCTAGGCGGAGTCGCCAGGCTCGCTCACAGCGAGGATCTGCACGTAAACTACGGCAAGGCGATGATCGTGATGTTCGTCGCTCACGTCACGGCGACGCTGGCATCGTATATGGCGGACGCAGCTCATCCGCTAGCTAAGCTAGTGGCCGTCATCGCGCTACTACTGCTGGGCTACGTCGCGTTCGTATGGGGCAAGGTCTTTTTCGAGCTTGCAAGGCTAACTAGAAACGGGCTTTTTCGCGTCTACGTTTGCACGTTTTTTGCAGGCGAGCTGCTGTGGGCGAGCGGTGTTTTGGCGGTATTTGGTTTCTTTTTGCTCGTGGCTTCGTTTTTCATCTACATCGCGGCATGGGTAAAAACGGACAAGGTCGGAGAGGCAAAAGACGCGGGGCTTTTTATTTATTAAATTTGACTTGGGCTTGGGTTTTAAATTTGCCCAAATTTGAGTTATTTCGCAAGGCGAAAGCTAAACGGGTAAACCGGCCGATATCTGGCGGTTTACCGAAAACTAAATTTTAAACCGAGCGGGTTTGGGAGGTGGCCCAAGCTGTCGCCGCCCGAGTCGCCGCTACCAGACGGATAAAGTCGGTATCGTCAAAACTCAGGCAGCCGCGCACTGGCTACTGCAACCTCTCTAGCGCTCTTTTGGCGTATTCGTTACCTTGGGCCGCTCCGCGCTTGTAAAACTCTATGGCCTTATCCATATCCCTTGCGACGCCGTAGCTGTTCTCGTAGCATATAGCTAGATCGGTTAGAGCCTGAGGATCGTCATCTGCAACAGCTTTTTGGATGTAGACGAGCGCTTTTTTATAGTCTTTTTTAAAGTGTATTCCGTTTAGATACATATTTCCTAGCATTGCGTCCGCGCCAGTGTCGCCTAGTTTGCTTGCCTTTTCAAGGGTCTGCGCGGCTAGCTTATAGTCCGTCATGCGGTAGTAGATCCGCGCCATATTCGAGTGAGCGAGCGAATCGTTTAGTCCCATGGCTTTTTTATACCACTTTACGCCTTCGCCGATGCTAGACATCCTCACTTCGTATAGGTAGCCTACGAGCGTGACGGCTCTGGCGTCGCCACCATCGGCCTTTGGCTTGATAAATGCCAACGCTTCTTTGTATTTTCCGCTATCGTCTAGCGCTATAAATTTATCGTAATCCTCGTTAGAGAGCCCAAACGCCGCAGTGATCGCAAACGCGCATAATGTTATTACCGTCTTTTTCATCTTAGTTCTCCAGTGCTAGCAGGTCTTTAAATTTATGCTTGACGCTCCTTATCGCGTCGCCGTCCTCGGTGTAGTCCGTGATATAGCCGTCCTTATCTGTGGTAAAGTATACGAAACCGTAGGTGCTATAGTTGACGCCTGTTACGCTGCAACCCCAGAAATTGCACGATCTATTAACCGATAGCACTTCGCGAGGCTCGTATTGCATATAGAATTTGTTTGAAAGCATACCTATCTCGATGTGCGACCAGCCGCCGGAGTACTTTTCCATATCTAGGATATGGCGGCCTTTTAGCTGAGTTAGTTCTTTGTTTTCTAGAAATATATTAGAGGGGCCGATGCCGTACGTAGTGCATCCGCCTAGCAGGAAAGCGCATAAAAGCGGCAGGAAAAATTTTTCGCATTTTTGATCTCTTTTGATTTTTGCGCCCGATTTTATCCAAGGGTACGGCGCAAGTTAATATTTTGGGTTTGCGGTTAAATTTACAGCCTTGCGGAGTTTTAAATTTGACGCCAAATTTGATCTATCTTGCGTCAAATTTGGCTTCGTTTCGGAGCAAAAAGGCGGGCAAATTTGCTTGCAGTTTTAACTACGCCGCTAAATTTAGCATGAGGAGGGCAAATCTCCGCCGCTATCTAAACAGCCTAGTCTGCTAGCCCCTCTTTGCCGCATTTTGCGATGAGAGCGTCAAATTCTGCCTTGCTAAACGCACTTACGACGATATTTTTAGCGTCGATAAATTTGTACTTTTCTTTTGGCAAATTTTGGATGAAATTTTCATATTTCAGCGTCGCTAGGATCTCGTATTTTTCCTCATCGTCGCCCTCTCCGCCAAATATCGCGACCGACCAGCGCGCGACTTTTTCGTCGCCTAGCATTTGTAAATTTTTATACTCCACGCTAGGCTCAAAGGGCAGCACAGTAACGACGTCTTGCGACAGGACGTACTGCCCGATGATCTCGCCGCTATCGTTCCTGCGGAAAAACATCTGATTTGCAAAATACGCATCCAAATTTTGGATATCGGTTACGAATTTGCTAAATTCGCCCGCTGGATCCTTCGCGCCAAGTATGCGAGATATGATCTTTTTGTCAAACGACACTTCGTTTCGCGTGCCGTAAATAGTGCTGATTTGCGCCTCTTTTTGCAAATTTTGCTCTATCGCCTCTAGCCCCGCGCGTATATCGGGCTCATAGTTAAAGCTTTCGATATTTTGCGCGCTAAATTTCTCCCCGTCCTCGCTCACGATTTCGCCGTCCATTTTTAGGGCTAGGTTTTTTAGGTACTCTAGAGCGATTTTCCAGTCCGTGCGGGTACTTGGCGTGCCGACGCGGACATTATAGGCGCCGTCCTCGTATCCGATCTCAAAGCCGCGCCCGCTAAGTCCGTCCGTGCCGGCAACCAGGCAATCAAACTCATCAAGCTTTGCGCCGTAAAAGCCATCGGCGTCAAACTCCTCGTCGTCCTCGTCGGCGTTAAACTGCGATAAATTCGGCACCAGTCGCAGCGCCTCCTCCACGCTCATCACGGGCGCAAGGCCGACTAGAAACTTCTTTTTATTTTTAACGAAAAACGTGATACTAATTTTTGATCCTTTGGGGTTAAATTTGACTTTCGCGGCGTTTTGGCGGAGTCAAATTTGAGCGCAAATTTACCGCGTCAAATTTGTCTCCGTTTGTAGCGAGTAAGTAAAATCCGGGCGCAAATTTAAGCATACGCGCCCAAATTTGGCTTACTCGTCTTTTTTCTCATCCTCTTTTTTACCGATCTTTTCTTTGGCGGTTTTTATGAGATTTTTGGCGGCTTTGTAGAGCTTCTCGCCTAGTTCTTTTGATTTTGCTTTGAGATTTTCGCCGATCTCGCTAGCACTTATCTCGGTTAGCTTCTCCTCGGTTCGTTTTTCAAAGTCGCTGATCTCTTTTTTGAGCGCTTCGATGCGTTCTTTGGCGTTAAAATTTTCTTTAAGCTTATCGCCGGCTTGAGTTACTTCGCGCTTTAACTCTTCAAATTTAGCTCCCGCAAGGCTCGCGAATTTATCGATATTTTCGTTAAATTTTAGCTCCTCTAGCTGAAGCTCGATCTGGCGCGAAACGTCGTTTTGCAGGCGCTTAAATTTAGCAAAGTAGCTATCGACAGACTCGTCTAGGATTTCGTTTATCACGGCAGCAGACGGCTCCTCTGAGCGCGCCATATCGCGCAGCATCGCTACGAACCTCTCCTCGAGCCTTATAAATTCTTTAGCTTCACCTAGCAGCGTCTGGCCGTCCGGGGCAAATTTGATCTCCTCGATAAATTTCTCCGTCC
>NZ_CALIII010000336.1 GCF_938018145.1 uncultured Campylobacter sp. | reverse complement strand
ATTATAAGATGTTGACTAGCTATACAAATCTATACAAAATAACCGTAAAAAGAGGTATTTTCACCCAATGCGATAATTATCGGATTAGATGTATTGACATTACCTTTTTTATTTGTTATATGCGTCTATTAGGGAATTTAGTCAGGCTTTTTAAACTTGAGGTTTCGGGGTAAATGGTGCCCGAGGTCGGACTCGAACCGACACAAGGTTGCCCTTACCAGATTTTGAGTCTGGCGCGTCTACCGGTTTCACCACTCGGGCTAATAAAGAGTTGAGATTTTACCTTGAAAGATATAAAAAAGAGATTAAAAAAGCATGAAAGCTCAAATTTGAGCTTTCATGAAAGGGGGATTATTTCTTTTTGCCTTTTTTGCCCGCACCGGCTACTACGGCTTCTTTTAGTTTTTTGCCCACTTTAAATTTAACGGCTTTGCTAGCAGGAACGTCGATAACTTTTTTAGTTCCAGGTACTCTTGCTTTTCTAGCTGCTCTATCGGCTGTACCGAATGTACCAAAACCTATAAAGCTAACGCTATCTCCTGCAACTAGTGCGTTTTGGATTACTTCTAGTGCCGCGTCAACGACTTTTAGAGAATCTTTTTTAGAAAGACCAGCCTTTTCGGCAACAGCTTGAATAAAATCAGCTTTTTTCATTGAACCATCCTTAATAAGAAGTGATATGCGGGCATTTTACAACGTTTTTATAAAAAATACAATAGTTTTTAGCCGAAAATTTAACGAATTTCACGCAAATTTGACAAAAAATAGCGAATTTTAGACTATTTGCACCAAAAACTCGCTTTTTAGCCCCGTTTTTTTGATATCTATGAGGCGCAAATTTTCTATATCCATTTTGCAAAGTTCGCCGAAATTTTTCACCTGGTTTTTGGCAACCTGCCTCAAAACTATCCCGCGATAAGCTTTGGCGTAGTGGCTGACGACTTTGCCGTTTTTTAGAAATTTAAATGTCGCAAACGGTTTTTGTATGCGGTAAAATTTTTCGTAAAACTCAGCCCTAAGGTCCAAAATATCATCATCCCCTAGCCATCTATCTATCTCGTCGCTAAAATTTTGCCTATAAAATTCCTCCAAATTTAGCCCGTTTATGCGCTCGCCTTGCTTTAGTTTGTATTCAGGCAGCATGTCTGCCGCTGTCACGGGGCCGAATAAATTTGAAAAAATCAGCGTGTTTTTATCTATAAACTCCTGCGCCGCGTTATCAAGGCTGCGGTAGTCAAGGTGCTTGTAGGCTACTCCGTCATATCGCAGGATTGCTTTTACCGCGCCTTTTTTAAAAAGGCTTTCGCGCAAACTAGGCTCATCGGTCAAATTTTTAACGCCGAAAAGTTTTGAGATTTTTTCAACGGTAGCCGTTTGCAAAAAATCATCGTAAATTTTTAAAATTTCGCACCGCTTTTCATATAAATTTTGAAAAATAAAGTCGTTTCTATCTATAAATTTGTTTGGACTTACGGCGGTTTTGGCTTCGCTCGGCGAAAAAAGTATTTTCATTGATGCTCCTTAAATTTGGCAAAATCATATCTAAAACTAAATAAATTTTGAAATTTGACGATATAGCGAGTGGAACTTTATTTGCTTATAAGAGCTTGATTAAATTTAAGGAAAAACTCAATGAGAATGACGAATCAGTTGATGAAATTTATGAACAACTACGACTATCAGACTAATATGAAAGCGCTTTACAAGCTAAATAACCAAATGTCAACCGGTCTAAAAATCCAAAATTCTTTCGAGGACAGCAGCGTCTATAACGACGGCATGAGGCTTGATTATGAGGTTGCGACGCTTGAGCAGGTGCAAACGGCGACGTCGAAAGCGCAGCACTTTTCAAAAAATACAGATAAGGCTTTGGGCGAATTTAAGCAGCAGCTTGAGACTTTTAAAACAAAGCTGGTTCAAGGCGCTAATGAAATCCACTCCAAAACCTCTCGCGAAGCTATCGCAAACGACCTTCAGGGTATCAAAAATCACCTAGTAAATATCGCAAATACCTCGATCAACGGGCAGTTTTTATTTTCTGGAAGCGCGATAAATACAAAACCTGTAAACGGCGATACAAATGAGTATTTCGGCAATGCGCAAACTATGAAAGCTGTAGGCGGAGCTCAGGTAAATTTGACCTACAACCAAAACGGGCAGGAGCTGTTTTTGGGTAAGGACGGCGATTATAATAAAAAAGTCACCTCCAACACAATGCTAAAAGTGCAAAATTTAGACGACAGAAACAAGACCGTTTATATCGATAGCGAACACAAAATGCGCGACCTGATCGGCTTTAAATATGTAAAAGACGAAAAAACTCTAACCAATCAAGATTTTACCGGAACCGGCGTTAGGCAGTTTCAGGATACGACGTTTTTCTTGCAGGGCAAAAAGCCAAACGGTACGAGCTTTACGAGTAAATTTAAGATGACGTCGGACGCTTCGATAAACGACTTGCTAGAAAAAATCGGCACCGAATACGGCAACACTCCGACCAATAAAGTCGTCGAAGTAACGATAAATAACCAGGGTCAAATCAACGTAAAAGACCTAAGCAAGGGCAATCAGGTTATTGATTTTCACATGATAGCGGCGACGAAAAAGGTGGCAAACGCTGGCGCTCTAGCTGGCGGTATAGCTGGAGCCTCAAGTGCCTTTGATACGGTAGATAGCCTAACTAGCGGCGCAAACTCACTCGAAGCCATGGTGCGAGCAAACCCCGACGACTATGAAATCACGGAATTTGTTAAAAGCAAATACGAAGACCTAGGCGGAGCCGTTACAAATGCCTACGACTACGACAAGATAAACTTTAAGCAAGAGGGTAGAAATCTAATAGGCACAGTATCGCAAGTAGAGCGCGGTAGCGGTAAATTTGCCGACGATAACACTACGCTAAGCCAAGTTGTCGGCGCAAAGAATTTATATGACAAAGAAAGAGATAAATATAACATAAACGGCCAAGAGCTACAAATGCAAATAAAATCAAAAAGCGGATCTACCTATGATGTGCTCATTAAATTTGGCGCGCCTACGCCTCCGGCTACATCGGGAAATGCCACGGTTAATATAGCGCAAGTAACTGATAACAACGGTAATCCAATCGCACCCGTAACTCATTATAACGGACCGGTTTGGGATAGCTTTTATAACGATACGACTAATCCACCAACCACCGAGGGCAGAGAAACACAGTCAAAAGATATGACCTTTAGGCAGTTAAACGATATCATCGGTATGGTCGCTAGCGATAGTATGCCCGCCGGTAATACATTTAACGACTATAAACAAGCCATCGCAAATTCGCAAGGCAGCGTCGAGGCAAACATGGATCACCGCGGCCGAATAAAAGTAACCGACAAACAAAATGCCGTCACGCCGATAAAAGTCGGTATTTACGATAATAGAAATGTCGATAAATTTGCGGGCGATAGCACCGGCACAACGCCTGCAACCAAGCAAGGAGACGGCTCGCTGTGGAGCTTTTCGGCAAACAACGGCGTCGAGATAGATAGCCCGAGCGTGGATATTTTTGATGATCTAGATAGGATGATAGAGGCTGTTAGGAGCGGTCAGTACCGCGCCGATAGCGAGGGTGAACATCCGCGAAACTCAGGTATCCAAGGCGCTATCGAGAGGCTAGATCATATCGCCGATCACGTGAGCAAAATCCACACCAAAGTGGGCGCTCAAAGCGCGGCGCTAGCGGATACCAACACTCGCGCCAGTATCATGGAAGTAAACGTAAAAACCGTCAAGGCCGATATCATAAACGCCGACTACGGCGAGACCTATATGAATCTCATGCAAAAAATGATGTCGTATCAGGCGATGTTGCAGTCCGTGGCGAAGATAAATCAGCTCTCGTTATTAAACTATATGTAAAAACTCGCTATAATCTACCGTTTTATTAAAGTTTCGTTATCAAAGCGGGCGGAGCGCAAAGGGGGTCAAATTTGATAAATTTGGCTCAAATTTAGCTCTCCCGCAAATTTAAATTTACTCAATTTAAAAGGACGCGCCATTTTAAGAGAATCGGTTTTAGTAGTAGTCGTTTGCTTTTTGATTTTTTTTGGGATCGCTACCATCGCACCCGCGGCAAATTTCGTCGGCAGCTTCGGCAACGCGATCGGGCTTTGGAACTTCAAGTTTTTCGGCTTTATCGCTTATGTTTATCCTTTTGTTTTTATATTTTTTGCGTATTATATTTACAAATACTTTAACGACTTTAACGCCGAATTTGCCCAGACCGCGCTTGGAGCGGCGCTGCTATTTTTGGCGTTTTTGATGTTTCAATCAGGCGCAGACGCTAACTACGGCGGACTGGTTGCAAACACCGTGAACGAGGCGCTAAAAGACGTCGCCGGCGTGATAGGCATGTGGGTATTTATCTTGATGCTTTTTGTGCTTAGCTTTGGTCTCATCGCGCAGGATAACATCATAGCTATCCTAAAAAAGGCTTTCGTCGAGCCCAGTGCCAATGAGGATAAATTTGAAAATATGAGCGAGTTTAAACCAAAATCGCAAAAAAAACCTAGACAAATCAAAAAGCCTAAAGCTCAAAGCGAGTCAAATTTGAGCGAGGAAAACGGCGAAGAGCTAGAGGACGAAGACAGCCAAGACGACGAATACGAAGCGCAAGATGAGGTCGAGTTAAATTTAGAAGAAAAAAGTACGGTCACGATAAATGGCGTCGAGATCCTAAACGAAGTCGCCGAAAATAAAAAACTACTCGAACAAATGGAAAAAGGCAAGGTCGAAAAGCCTAAGGATTTTGCGTTGCCGCCGCTTAAATTTTTAGCCGATCCGCCTAAAAGATCAAACAGCGTAAACGAAGCCGAGATCGATCAAAAGATCTCCGATCTGCTCGATAAACTGCGCAAATTTAAAATAGACGGCGACGTCGTGCGCACCTACACGGGGCCGATCGTTACGACGTTTGAGTTTCGTCAGGCGCCGCATATCAAAGTGAGTAAAATTTTAACCCTGCAAGACGACCTCGCGATGGCTCTGCGCGCTCAGACTATCCGCATCCAGGCGCCGATCCCCGGCAAAGACGTCGTAGGTATCGAAGTGCCTAATAAAAACATCGAAACCGTCTATCTAAAGGAAATTTTAGATAGCGAAGTTTTTAAAAACTCGAGCAGTCCGCTAACTATCGCGCTAGGCAAGGATATCGTCGGCGCGCCTTTTGTCACCGATCTTAAAAAACTTCCACACCTGCTAATCGCTGGCACGACGGGATCCGGCAAGAGCGTGGGCATAAACGCGATGCTTCTAAGCTTACTATATCGCAACAGCCCGCAGACGCTTCGCCTGATGATGATAGATCCTAAGATGCTCGAGTTTAGTATCTATAACGACATCCCGCACCTGCTCACGCCCGTCATCACGCAGGCTAAGCAGGCCATCACCGCGCTATCAAATATGGTCGCCGAGATGGAGCGCCGCAACCAGATCATGAGCCGCACGCGCACCAAAAACATCGAAAGCTACAACGAAAAAATGAAAGAAGAGGGCGGCGAGCAGTTCCCGTACATCGTCGTGATCATCGACGAGCTAGCCGATCTCATGATGACTAGCGGCAAGGACGTGGAGCTATACATCGGGCGTCTAGCGCAGATGGCCAGAGCTAGCGGCATACATCTCATCGTAGCTACCCAGCGCCCGAGCGTGGATGTCGTGACGGGGCTAATCAAGGCAAATTTACCTAGCCGTATCAGCTACCGCGTCGGTCAGCGCATCGACAGCAAGGTGATCCTGGATCAAATGGGCGCGGAGAGTCTGCTAGGACGCGGCGATATGCTATTTACTCCTCCGGGAAGTCCCGGCGTCATCAGACTGCATGCGCCCTTTGCTAGCGAAAAAGAGATCGACACGATAGTAAATTTCCTAAAAGCGCAGCAAGAGGTGGTCTACGACGAGAGATTTCTAGCCGAGGATGGCGCTAGCGGAGGTGCGGGCTCCGGCGCCGTAGCGGGCGAGCTAGACGAGCTCTACGAAGAGGCCAAAGAGATCGTGCTAAGCGAGCAAAAAACCTCGATCAGCTATCTACAACGCCGCCTAAAAATCGGCTACAACCGCGCAGCTACGATCATCGAACAGATGGAGCAAATGGGCGTGCTAAGCCCGATGAACGCAAAAGGGCAGAGGGATATTTTGTAAATTTGCCCGCACAAAGAAGACTAAAATTTGCGAAAAGACGTCAAAATCTTAGCCATAACTTTTATGGTTATTTTGTCTATAGTTGCGTCCGTGACGGCTTTTGTGTATCTTAAAAATTAATGCCAAAGAATTGGGTAAAATAAAAATCCACGTCGTATTTCATATCAAAGGATGTAAAAAGGTAAATTTATTAAACTAAATTCTGTTTGTTTAGAGTAAATTTAATAAATTTAGTATCAACGATACCAAACAAAATTGAGTTTACCAATGAATTTTTAAAGGGTTGAATTTGGAAAAACTAAAAGAAAATTCACAAATCGATATTGAAAATCTAAAATTCCAAAATGATGAAAATTTAGAAAAAGAGCTTTTAGAAAAATATAATATTAAGCTTGATAGTGATGAAAGCGTGTTTTATAAATTTACTTGTCACTCTAAATTTTGGCTTTTTGTTGAGTTTTTATCTTGTTTAATTGTCGGTATTGGTTGTTGTATAGCTATTGTTACCGAAACGATATTTTATAAAATTTGTTGTTCATTATTGTTGATTTATATTTTATTCAGTGTGTTGCCACGCACTATAAAAAATTTTATAAATACAGGGTTTTACATAACGGATAAAAAATTGATTGCTTTTAACGGCGAAAGTTTTTTGTTGGAAAGTTTATATTTTAAAGATTGTGGTCATAAACGCGGATATTATGGTATTGATTTGTATGAAAATTCGACATTTATTTTATGTGTATATGATACAACCAATGGATTTGACAATTTGCTTGCATTGCTACACAAATTAACTAGTAACGATATTATTTTGCAGTTTAAAACAAATAATGATAAACGAATTTCAATAGAAAAAACAAAATTAAAATTAATAAACAACTAATTTTAAAGGAGCAAAAAATGGTAGGCATAAATTTAGCAGTCAAGAATAACGACTCTAATTATACTGAAGAAAGATTTCTTGCAGATAAAAACTTCTTAAAATTTAATGCAACTGGTGGATTAATAGAGAAATTTGATATTAAAGAAATTGCGAAAAATTGGATTTATCTACCATATTGATAGGCAGACAAAACTTTACACTGCTGCACAAAATCATTTATAAACGTCAAGGCTCAAATTTAACTCGTCTATGACGCGTAATAGCCGCAGGATCTCGTCTTTTATGGCTTGTGCATCAGAAAGGCTTAGCGGCGGGTCAAAGAGCGAACTTTCAAAACGGTTTTTTGCGCCGTTTAAAAAGAGATAAAATTTATCGTCCATAAACGCCGCGCTTAGCGATACGGCACTGTCAAAACCCTGCTTAACCTCGCGTAGGCGTTGCATAAAACCGGGGCTTAAAAGATAGCGCGCTTCTATTTTGTCGTCGGTAAATACGCGAAATTCGTTGTTGAACTCCGTATCGTCCAGTATCTCTTTTTCGCCAGATATTTTCGTATTTAGCACCTTCTTGTCGGCTAGTATCGTTTGTCCTTTGAAATTTTTATAAAACTCGCAGACTAGTACTGTACCGTTAAAGTCCATGTATTCGTCGTATATGGCTTTGCTTACTCTCAAAAGCGCCAGATAAGGGTTTTTTGAGCCGTTTGAGTCATATGTTTTTTCTACTTTTATAGCCTCGCTTAATTGAAATTTGACATTAGCGTAAGTACCGCTTATTTGGTCTTCGCCGTAAAAATTTACGCGCCTGTATATTCCGCTTTTATAAAATTCGTTTGCGGTGATACCTTTTTGAGGCTCGTATGTAAAATTGCTATCTATATCGGCAATTACCGTGCTAACAAAAACATTTTTGTAGAAGCTTCTATACTCTTCCAGCGTTTTTTCTACTTTTGGAATCCTCGGCGTGACGTATATTGGGATGACTGCAAATAAAAGAAAGAATATTTCAAAGCGTCGCTCCATAATAATAAAAATTAGTATTGGTGCGACAAATGTCGTTATAGTCATAAATGTAGCGTATTTTTTGACTATTTTTTTACACTCATTTTGCTTTTGCGTTACGGCGGCGATAGCTTCTTCGATTTTTAGATTTCTCATTCGTAAAAAACTCGGTTTAGATAAAGGCCGTTTGGAGGCGCGGGGATACGCGTGAGCGGCTTTTGCTCGTAGATAGCTCGGCGTAAAAGCTCTTTTGCTTTGAGAAAATTTGCATCGCGGCAATCGCTTGAGTTTTTATTGCCGATTTTTGCGCGATTTTTTTCGGTATCTATACTTGTAGCTTTGTTCAAATTTGAGTTTTTGGCGTCAAATTTTGAGGCGATGGAGTTCGCATACTCGGCGGTAAAATTTGCGCTTTCGTCGCTTGTAGTTAAGATTTTTTCGCGGCTGCTTTGGTTTAAATTTGTCCTGCTGTCCAAATTTGTCGTCTGCGCACGCTCAAATTTAAACTCCTGCGCGTCTATTTCTTTAAATTTGCCGTTTTTTGCAAGCTCGAGCGCCTTAAGGACGCTAGCGACCATGAGGCGAACCTGGGCGCGCAAAAAGCCGTTTGCTTTAAAAACGATGATTGTTCGCTCGCCGCGCTCGTAGCAAAACGCTTTTTTGACGCGCCGCACTGGGCTTTTGACGTCGCTGCCAAGCTTCATAAACGCGCTAAAATCATGCTCTCCGACAAAAAGCGCAAGCAGCTCGTTTGCTAAATTTAGGTCAAATTTGGGTAAAAAAGTCTCGTAAGGCGACAAAAAAGGCGAAAACTCGCCGTGATTAATCGCGTATCGATATGCACGCGCGGTGGCGTCGTAGCGCGGATGAAAGTCGTCTTTAACGCGGCTTATAAATTTGACGTGAACGGCCGGGTGGGCGTGGCGGTTGATGAGAGCTTTTAGACGTGCAAAGTCCTTAAAATACTCGCCGCACTCCACGCAGGCGACTTGATTGTTTGCGTGCACACCCTTGTCTGTGCGCGAGCTGGAGATTATCTTGCTAAAAATGCCCACGTGCGCTAGAGCCGCACCCAGAGCGTCCTCGACGCCGTTTTCGTGCGGCTGGGTCTGCGAGCCCTGAAATTTCGACCCGTCGTAGCTAAAAACGAGTTTAAGCCGCACTTAGTATCTTTTTAAAATTTTAGCCCTAAAGCTAAAAATCGAGGCGATAAAAAATAGCAAAAATATCGCCGCAATCGCGATAAAAACGCGCGAGCTAAAGAGCATAATGAGCGTAAAATACCCGAATAGCACGCCAAATATCCCAAAATACACAAAGCCCTTTTCGTAGCGGTAGGTTACGATACCAAGACTCAAAGCAAAAAGCGTCGTCGCTAGCGGAAAAAGCGCGATGAGAACGTAGGTTGCGAAGTCTTTGGCGCGCTTTTTGTCCTCGCTCATCGCCTGCCAATACTGCACAAACGACTTCGTCTGCGCGACGCTGTCCTCTTGGACGGTGCTGATTTTCATCGTGCCAAAGTCCGTTTTGTGCCATGAGGCGTCTCTGATATCGTAAATTTTGCCGTCTGATAGCGTAAACTCAAGCACGGCGTTGTTGTTGGTTAGGCGAGCGTTTTTAGCAAGGACGAATCGGTGCGCGCCTTCTTTTGGCGAATAAAGCGTCACGCCCTCGTAAAGAGTGCCGTTTTCGTCATTTTTTTCATTTTGGATAAAGACCATCCAGTCGGAAAATTTTTGCCCAAATTCGGTTGTTTTTAAATTTAGCTTGGCGACGGTTTTTTTGTACGAGACGAAATTTGAGTTTAGCTCTGCGGCCGTAGGGATCAGCACTATCGCGGTGACGATTAAAAAGGCCGAAACCGCGCCGCTAACGATGAGGAAAAATTTAGCGATCTTAACTGGCGAATATCCGAGCGTAAAAAGCACGATGCTCTCGTTTTCGCGCGAAAGTCTGAAAAACATGAGCGCAAGCGATGCGAAAAACGCGATAGGAACGGTAAAAAGCAGTACTCTAGGCAGCATAAACATATAAAGTTTAAAAAGCTCTATAAAGGTAATCTCGATGTATGACGTGATACGCGCGATCTGGATGAAAAACACGATCGACATGATGAGAAAAAGCGTCGCAAACAGCGATGCGAACGTACCTAGAAAGTTTGAAAAAAGATAGCGCGCCGTCCTATCCATAAATCAGCCCTAAGATGTAGATAAACTGCTCCTTAAACGCATAAACGATGAGCGTAGCAAGGCTCAAAAACGGCACGAAAGGCAGCTCGTATCCGCGTTTTCGCACGATGACGTAGGCTGGCAGCGTCAGTAGCGCCGAGACGTAGATCGCCATGAGGCCGAGCTTTATACCCAAAATCGCGCCCATAACGCCCGCTATAAAGATGTCTGCAGAGCCCATAGCTTCACGCTTGAGAGCCAGGCTAACGACCGCGCGCAGCAGCCAAAAGGCAAACATAAAAATCGCAGCGTTTATAAACGAATCAAATGCAAATAAAAGCCCATCCGAGTCAAAAGAGGCGGGGAGGTTAAAGCCGTAAAGTAGCGAAAATGCGACGCTGGCAAAAAGCAGAGGATCCGGAACAGCCTTGTAACGAAAATCGATCAGGCTAAGCGCTAGTAGTAAGATAAAGCAGATGCCAAGCATCGCCGCCTTAAAAATCGCGGCGTAAAAGCCGTCTGCAAACATCTCTAGCTTGCTCGTTTCATAAAAATACGCAAGCACGCAAAGCAGGCCGCTAGCAAGCTCAACCAAGGGATACTGAAAGCTGATTTTTTCGCCGCAAAACGCGCACTTGCCGCGCAAAAACAGCCACGCAAAAATCGGGATGTTATGATACGGTTTTAGCGGAGTTTTGCAGCTTTGGCAGTGCGAGGCGGGGAAATTTATGCTCTCGCCGCGCGGCATGCGGTAGATCAGGACGTTGCTAAAGCTGCCGACTACGGCGCCCAAGATAAAAAATAATAAAATAAAAAATACAACGGCGAAAATCATAACTCTCCTAATTTAATTTATAATGCATTTGGCTGCTTGCGGTTGTTTTGGGCTAGCGGCGACGTTTTTAAGCAATGTTTTCGCAAATTTGCCGCGCTGTTTTAAACTAAAATTTGACTCGTTATTTGCGCCGCAAAAAGCATAAAACACAAAATTTAAAGGCGATTTTAGCGAAATATTGCCTTGAATGATTTTAAATTTAAAGATTTCGGTTCAAAATTTATGCAAAACGGCGTTGCGGCAAGGCTTTTATTTGTCAAATTTAAAGGCGCTTTTTCGGCGAGCAAATCAAATAAAACGACGTAAATTTAAAAGACGGCGGTAGCTAAAATCGCTAAATTTTAAAGTCCGCCAAACCTTCTATCTTTTTTCTTAAACTTAGCCGTTATCTGGGCTAGCTCCTCGCGCGTGAAATCTGGCCAAAGCGTGGGCGTAAAGGCAAACTCGGCGTAGCTAGCTTGCCAAAGCATGAAATTTGACAGTCTCTGCTCGCCGCCAGTGCGCACGAGAAGGTCGATGGGTGCGGGCTCATCGAGGCACTCTTGCAAGCTATCTTCGCTCAAATTTTGAGCTAATTTTTCGGAGTCAAATTCGCCGCCGTTTTTTTCGCAAAATCTCCTAAAAGCTCTTAAAATTTCATCTTTTGCGCCGTAATTTAGGGCTAAATTTAGCTTTAACCGCGAGTTTTGTGCAGTTGCGTTTTTGATCTCCTCGATCTCGTTTTTTAGCTTATCGCTTAGCGGGTTTTCGTCGCCGATAACGTTAAATTTGATGCCGTTTTTGATAAAACTCTCGCGTTTTGAGAGCAAAAATTTATGCAAAAGCTCCATCAAAAACGCCACTTCGCTCTTTGGGCGCTTCCAGTTTTCGGTGCTAAATGCATAAAGGCTCAGCACCGCCACGCCCTCGTCGATGCAAAACTCGCACATCTGCTCCACGACGTTTGCGCCAGTTTCGTGCCCTTTGGTGCGTAGCAAACCGCGGCGTTTGGCCCATCTGCCGTTGCCGTCCATGATGATGGCGAGGTGATTTAGCTCGTTCATTTTAGCCCTTAAAATCAATTATTTTGCCGCTTGGATCAAAGAAAGCGGCGATGTTTTGAGTCGTTTGCGCTTCGCAGCTAAACTCGTCTCGCAAGAGCCTAGCGACCTTATCAAACGGCGTTTGTGCACTAAGTATTTGCCCGCCTTTTAGCGTAAAAATAATCGGAGCGAAATTTGAAAAAACAAGGTAAATTTGACTCGTTTTAGCTCCGTCAAATTTCATCTGAAAAACGCCTTTTGCGCCGTTGTAAACAAACGAAATATTGATGATATTTTTTTGCAGCGCAAGCAGCATTTGAGTTAGATTTTCAAACGATTCCCGCGAGTCTGCCGTGCTAAGGCCGTTAAATATATATTCATAAAACCAGCTTAAATCTGACTCGCTTATCAGTCTTTCTATGAGTGCCAGTCCGTCAGGCGCGGCGTAGGCTAAACTCGGCTTTTTAAAGAGATTTCTTATCACGATATTTTCGGTGCCGCTTGCGATCTCGCCCCAGTATTCGCCGTCCACGTCGAGGCTTTTCATGCTTTTCGTGCTTAGGATTTTGTTGCCCATTTTGAGATTGTATCGATTGTAGCCCGTCTTTTGCGCGACTTTGATACTTATGGGCAGGCTCGCATTTAGAGCCGTGCCTGCACCGCCGCTTGCGATTTTTTGCACTCGTGAGACGGGATTTATC
>NZ_CALIII010000335.1 GCF_938018145.1 uncultured Campylobacter sp. | reverse complement strand
GACGAGTTAAATTTGAACCTTGATATTTTTAAGTGAGGGCAAATTTGACGGCTGCGGTTTTTGCAACTAAATTAGCATTTTTGCGGTGCGGGTTTTGCAGATAAATTTGGGCGTAATTTTATGGCTCAAAGCCTACCACGCATAAATCAAATTTCACTTTTTCCCGCTAAATTTATCGTAAATTTGACCGAGTTTCGAGCGTTTTTTACGTGCTTGCAGCTCTTTTAGGAAGTTTTTGTTGCCCCTTTGCACGGCGGCGGCGGCGAACTGAAACGAAGTGATCTTGTACTCACCTGAAACCCTAAATATCTCAAAAATCTGCCGCCCAAATATCTCCCACGGCTCGACGCCGGGCGCCGTGTAAACCATGTGCGCGTGGCACTCGGCGCTGATGCCCTCCTGCGCGGGCAATAGCTCAAAGTTGCTAAGCGAAGTGTAGGTCTGCGCGTCCTCGAGCAGCTGCTGCCACGACGTCACGAACTCGTCCGCGCTCACGAGCGCGCCGCGCATGCCGTTTAGGCTCGAGTGATCGACGAATACGACGTCGGCGAAGCACTCGCGCACGCGCTGGGTTTGCTTGCGATCGGCGGCGTTGATCATTTTTATGATGAGCTCCTCGGCGATCTCTTTTGGATTCATCTTGCGTCCTTTGATTATTTTTGTATATTTTAGCGATTTTAGGCTAAATTTGAAGCATGAAAGCAGACCGTAAAATAAAGAAAATTTGAGGATTTTGCGCGGCGGACGGTAAATTAAATTTGATCAAACGCAGTCAAATTTGACCAGCTTTTGTCCGCAAACGCCGATCTAAATTTGAAAAACTTGACCGCCCGAAGCGATCAAATTTAAGATAAAATTTACAGTATAAATCCGCTGCCGATAACCAGCTCGCCTCTGTAAAATACCGCCAGCTGCCCGCTAGCCACGCCAAATGCGCTCTGCTTTAGCTCGACCTCGGCCGTGCCGCCACCCAGCACTTTTACGCGCGCATTTAGCCCGATACTGCGGTAGCGCACCTTGACGTCGCAGTCAAACTCGCTCTCATCCACGAACAAATTTAGGCTATTTACCGCGATCTTACCGCGCTCAAGCTCCTCTTTGCTACCCACTACGATGCGGTTATTTGCCGCGTCGATAGCGAGTACGAAATGCGGCTCGTGCGCCCCAAATACCTCAAATCCGCGCCTCTTGCCGATCGTGTAGCGCATGTAGCCGTTGTGTCGCCCGATCACGCGTCCAGAGCTATCGACCACGTCGCCGGGCAGGTCGGTCTCGTAGTGCTTGTTTAGCACCTCGATATAGGTGTCCTCGACGAAGCAAATCTCGCTGCTCTCGGCCTGCTCGCCGTACTCGCGAAAGCTCGGCAGAGATTTAGCCAGCTCTTTTATATCCTTTTTAAATTTGTCCCCGAGCGGGAAAATCATATCGGCGATTATCTCCTTTGGCACCTGCGCTACGAAGTAGCTCTGGTCTTTGCTAGGATCGGCGGCGACTCTGATAAAGCCGTCTTGCGCGCGTATATAGTGGCCTGTAGCGAGCTTTTCGCAGCCGATACTTTTGGCAAATTTTAGTAGTTCGCCAAATTTTATAAAGTGGTTACAAAGCGCGCATGGATTTGGCGTCTTGCCTTCTTTATAGGAGCTAACAAACGGCGTATAGACGTATCTGTCAAACTGCTCTTGCAAATCAAGCACGTGATAGGGGATGCCCAGATACCCGCACGCGCGGGCGACTTTATCGATATTTTTTTCATGATATCCGGGCTTTTTGTGTAGTTTCATATAGCAGCCCACGACCTCGTGACCCGCTTCTAGCAGCATTTTGGCGCTCATGGTGGAGTCGACGCCGCCGCTCATGGCCATTAGTATTTTCATTTTTTCTTTCCTTTGTAGGGCAAGCGCGCCTCACGAGCGCCTTTAAACGAGCTTGAAATTTTTGATCTGCGGCAGGCTACATGCCTAGCCTTGACGCAAAAATTTCCGCGCAACGCTTAAATTCGTCTCGCGATTCATCGCTTGCGTTTTTTGTAAAAATATTTCCAAATTTACAAACTTGGCCCTAGCCCCACAATAAGACAAATTCGTATAAATTCGGTGCGATTATATAAAAATTAGCTTAATACGCTATAAATTTGCGAGCCAAGGGTGGCGTGGTATTTAGCTTTCGCGCCTTGCAGGCTCTAGATTTTACGCGCCGAGACGGCAACGCAGGATTTGCAAACGGCGATGACGCGGTTAAATTTACCGAATTTGACACAAAAGGCAAGCATATCGGCAAATCCGCTTAAAAAAATACAAACCAAACCGCGCGAACAAATTTGCAAAAATCAAAATTTAACGCCGAACGCCAGATATAAGCACCCAGCAAATTTGCAGAACAAATTTAAATAGCCGTCAAAGCCTGCTTACGGCTATGGCTTGAGTTTCACCGTCTTTTAG
>NZ_CALIII010000334.1 GCF_938018145.1 uncultured Campylobacter sp. | reverse complement strand
AATTTACCGTGAGCTTCGGCGAATACGGACTAAGCAAGCCGCTAATCTTGTGGGTAAACGACGGATTGATGGCGGTATTTTTCTTTCTCATCGGACTTGAGTTAAAGCGCGAAGTGCTAGAGGGCGAGCTAAAAAATCCATCACAGATCGCACTGCCCGCCATCGGCGCAGCAGGCGGCCTGATAGTACCCGCGGTTATCTTTTATCTTTTTACTAAACACGACTCCTTCGCGCTTGGTGGCTGGGCGATACCGACTGCGACGGATATCGCGTTTGCTCTGGGGATTTTGAGCCTACTTGGGCCTCGCGTACCGACTAGTTTAAAAATTTTCCTCATGACGCTAGCGATCGTCGACGACCTCTGCGCGATCGTGATTATCGCGCTATTTTACACGAGCGAGCTTAGCGCCCAAATGCTTGCGGTCGCGAGCGTTTGCCTAGCCGCGCTTTTTGCGCTAAACAGACTCGGCGTAAAGAGCAAAGCGGCGTATCTAATCGTAGGCGTGGTGATGTGGGTAGCGGTGCTAAAATCTGGCGTTCACGCCACGCTTGCGGGCGTCGTGGCGGCCTTTTTCATACCGCTTAGCTTTAAAGACGAGCCCGGCAAATCGATGCTAAAAAGCATCGAGCACGACCTGCACGGCTGGGTGGCTTTTGGCGTGCTGCCGATATTTGCCTTCGTAAACGCAGGCATCTCGCTGCGAGGCGTCGGACTGGACGAGATTTTATCTCCAGTCGCGCTAGGCACGGCGCTGGGGCTTTTCGTCGGCAAGCAAGTCGGGGTATTTTCTTTTAGCTTTTTAGCGATCAAATTTAAGCTAGCCAAGCTGCCGGAAGGCTCAAATTTCATCCAGCTTTACGGCATCGCGGTGCTTTGCGGCGTAGGATTTACCATGAGCCTTTTCGTTAACGGCTTAGCCTACAACGACACGGACGCCTTTGCCTACACGGACAAGCTCGCTATCTTGCTAGGTTCGGTAGTTTCAGGCGCCGCGGGGTTTATATTACTTAAATTTAGCGCCAAAAACCAAAGCGCGCTAGAAAGATAACCCCGAACAAGCCGGCTAAATCATCCAGGCCGGCCGCTGCGTAATTTATAAATCAAATCGCACGCTACGTGCGCAAAGCTCGCAAACACGAAGCCGATACCCAGCCCGGCGGCTAGGTTGTAAAGCGCGCTGTCGTTTGCGAGGGAGTAGTTGTCAAATCGCACGTAAACGCCCCATCTGCCGCCCATCCCTTCCGGCGCAAAGAGCAGCCCGCTAAGCGCAAGAAAGCAAAAACCGCCGAGTACGACGAATTTCGCGGTCACGACGATCAAATTTGCCCCTCCGACGTCCGCGCGGCCGTAGTTTAGACAAAAGACGGCGGCAAAAAAGCAGATCCAAAACGGCGCGGCGCAGGCGTAAAAAGCAAGTACGCTTAAGCTCGCGCCGTTGTTTGCAAAGTCGTCCAAAAACGGCGCAAAAACACGCATGCCGCGGATGAAAGGTAGCCAAAATTTAAGCTCTAAAATCTCGTCCGGGCTCAAATTTAACGCCCAAATCCCAAGCGCGGCAAAAAATAAGACCCCGAGCGAAAACGGCGCCCAGCCTGCTAAAATCGCTCTCTCAAACAAGCTTTTACGCGCCGCAGGGTCGCGCCGGGATTTCGCTTTCGCCGCTTCTTTTTCGTTCATTTTTTTCCTTAAATTTATCCGCATTTTAAAGCGCGCTCAAAAATCAACCGTCAAATTTAACGGCAACCGCGCGGTTGGTTTAGACAGTCAAATTTGATCAAATTTTGCCGTCGTATCCGCTCAAATTTCACCTGTCGTGCAGAAAAACTCGCTCTAAATTTAGCGCAAATTTGACGCGATGACGACCAAATTTAGCCGCAGACAAACCGTCAAATTTAACCTAAATCAGCGCGATGTTGTCGATATGTAGCGCCTCGTCCTCGTATTTGTAGCCCAGAACCGCCTCGATATCCTCGCTCTTGCGCCCTTTTATGAGGGCTAGCTCGGCTGATGAGTAGTTTGTTATGCCGCGGGCTAGCGCTTGGCCGCTTGCGTCTTTGATAGCGAGCGTTTCGCCGCGCTCAAACTCGCCCACGACCTCGCGGATGCCGACTGCTAGCAGGCTTTTGCCCTCTTTTAGCGCCTTTGCCGCGCCCGCGTCGATAGCGACCGAGCCATTATCCGCGGCCGAGTAGGCGAGCCAGTATTTACGCGAATTTATCCTATTTTTGCCCGCCAAAAATAGCGTCCCGACCTCGCAGCCCTGCGCTGCTCGCACGATGTTTCGCGGGTTGGCGCCGTTTGCGATGATGAGGTGCGTGCCGTTTTTGGTCGCCATCTGGGCTGCGGTGATTTTAGTGCGCATGCCGCCGGTGCCAAATTTACTGCCCTCCGCGCCCGCAGCCGCTCTAA
>NZ_CALIII010000333.1 GCF_938018145.1 uncultured Campylobacter sp. | reverse complement strand
AAAAACGCCGCGACTATCAAGAAAAATGCGGCCGAGAGCCTGTTTGGCGACGACGAGAGTATGGGTACGGTTAAAACAAATCTCGTGCGCGACGACTCCGAGCTAGAGCTAAAAACCAAGCTCAAATTTGAGCTAGAAAGCGTGGGTATCTACCTCTCGGGCCACCCGCTAGACGAGTACCGCGAGCAAATCTCAAAGATAAAATACACGCTAAGCGATAAATTTGACGAGCTACCCGAAAACGGCGAGATGCTGCTCGTGGGCAAGATAGAGGATCTCACTACAAGGATCAGCAAGAAAAACGGCAAAAAAATGGGCACGATCGAGATGCTCGATTTTCACGGTACGGTCGAGATCGCGGTCTTTGACAGAGGCCTTGGCGCGGTCGAGTCGATGAGTGCGGACGAGCGCGATCTGCCGCATGCGTTTAAGGTTCGCTACTCCAAAGACGGGCAGTTCATGCGGATAAATTTGGATAAAATTTTGACGCTAGACGAGGCTATGGGCATGGATTTTTCGCATCCGCTCGAAAAATACAAAGAGCAAATCGAGCAGATAAAACACACACCTAGCAAGGACTTCGGCAAGATAGATAAAACGAGCGAAATCCTAGTCGTCGGCAAGATCGCCGAGATCGCTAAAATCCCTAGTAAAAAAACCGGCAAAGAGTTTATGATGCTAAGCATTATGGATCTTTTTAGCACGTTTAAGGTTGCGGCGTTTGACTCCGAAAAGGGTCTCATCGATAGCCTAAGCGATGAGCAAAAGGATGCTCCGCTAGCCTTTAAGGTGCGCTACAGCCGCGACGATCAGGGCGCTCGCATAAATCTAATCGACGTCGTGAGCCTAGAGGACGCGCGCGATATGAATTTCCAAAGCAGAAGCTTTAAGCAACGCAAGGAAGTAAGCGGCGCTAGCTACCAAAACGGCCAGGCATCTAGCGAAAGCAGAGGCAAAAGAGAGCTTGAGGATCTGGTTTTGGAGCTAAATTTGGACGAAACGGGCAAGGATCTCATCACGCAAATTTACCGCGTCGCCATCGGCGAACATCGCGCCGCAGCCGATAAAAACAACAAGCGCCTAATCATCCGTATCAAAGACGCGCAGGAATGCCGCGCGCTGGTTTATACGACGGAGTTTATCGTGGGGGAGGGGTTTGCAGAGAGAGCGTTAGGGCTAAAACAAGCCGTTTAAATTTGACGGCTTGTTTTTTGAGTGCTTTTCCGAGATTTCGCAAAATTTTCGCTCCGCAGGCTACATGCCTAGCGCACG
>NZ_CALIII010000332.1 GCF_938018145.1 uncultured Campylobacter sp. | reverse complement strand
TACAAAATACGGCATAAATGAGGCGATATATTCGGGCGCCGTCTCGCAAAGCTCGCTGCAAAACGCCTTTAACGCCGCGCTTCTTTACGAAAAAAGCGAGGACGTGATAAAGGAGTTTTTGCGCGCAGGCGTAAATTTAAACTACGGCTTTGAGAGTTCGCTGTTTTTCGCGCTTAAAAATTTAAATAACGTAAAGCTTCTGATAGCTAGCGGCGCGGATGTAAACTACGAAAATCTGCTCGGTATCACTCCGCTTTTTAAGGCTGTGCAGCTAAATGACATAAATTTGGTCAAATTTCTGCTCAAAAACGGAGCGCTGGTAAACAAAAGGCTGATAGACATTAGCACCAAGCTTGCCTATAGCTCAAATTTGAGCGTCCAACTACCGAGCTTTGTTAAGCTCTGCGACTTTGACGCTGCTTCAAAAAGCGTGCTCATGAGCGCGGCGGGGGCGGCTGACGTGGAGATATTGCAGCTTTTGGTAGATAACGGCGCGGACGTGCAGGCAGTGGATGATAACGGACTAAATGCCCTAGACTACGCGATCATCGGCAAAAAAGAGATCAACGCGCAGTATCTAAGGGCGATGGGGCTTGAGTCAAATTTGATCACCGAATAAGGAGAAAATATGAAAGGAACGGCTTTTATCACTGGAGCTACGTCAGGTTTTGGCGAAGCGATAGCTAGGATGCTGAGCCGCGAAGGCTACAAGATCGTAGCGCTCGCTCGCCGTAAAGAAAGGCTCGAGGCCTTAGCTAAGCAGCTTGGAAATACGCATATCATCGTCGCCGACATCCGCGATAAAAAGGCGGTTTTTGACGGCGTGGCAAATTTACCGCAGGAGTTTCGCGATATCGAAGTGCTCGTAAATAACGCAGGCCTAGCGCTGGGGCTTGAAGGCGTGGCGGAGACTAGCATCGAGGACTTTGAGACGATGGTCGATACCAACATCAAGGGCTTTTTGTACTCGACGAAGGCCGTTTTGCCGCTCATGATCGCGCGAAAGAGCGGCTATATCTTTAATCTAGGCTCGACCGCGGGCGCATGGCCGTATCCGGGCAGTCACGTTTACGGCGCGAGCAAGGCGTTTGTAAAGCAGTTTAGCAGAAATCTGCGCAACGACATCCGCGGCACCGGTATACGCGTGACCGAGATAGCTCCTGGCATCTGCAAGACCGAGTTTAGCGAGGTTCGCTTCGGCGGCGATAAGGCTAAAGCCGACGCGGTTTACGAGGGCGTGGAGTACATAACCGCCGAGGATATCGCGCAGATCGTGCTAAACTGCCTAAATATGCCTCACCGCGTCAATATCAACGTCGTCGAGGCGATGGCGACGCAGCAGACTTGGGCCGGGCTTTTTATCGAGAAAAAGTAGGCTTTTAGCGTTAAATTTGCGGATTTTAGGATTAAATTCGGCTGTTTTTTAGTCAAATTTAATCCTAAATTTAACGCCTGATTTTCAAATTTGAGCGGCGGAAGCAAGATTGCTTTTAAACAAGCAAAACTACATTTTTTATACAAATTTTATACAAATAACGCTCCGCACTTTAAACACAAAATTTGACCAACAAACCAAATTTGAAAATTCCCTGCAA
>NZ_CALIII010000331.1 GCF_938018145.1 uncultured Campylobacter sp. | reverse complement strand
ATTTACGCCGTTCATTGCGCTTGCTAGCTTGCACTTACGTGAGGTGCCGTTTCGTGCTGCAGATACAGCCGCGTCTGTCGCTAGTAAATCCGCTCAAATTCAAATGGCTCGCGCGGGTCAAATTCGTAAATTAGTCCTTCCAAAGCCACCATTTCAGCTTGGCTTTGTCGGGACGGGGCGTATTTGCGTAGTAGCAAACCATGCGGTAAACGTAGAGGATACATCTGTCACTGCCGCGCCCGAGCGCCTTTGTGCGTTCAAACATTTCGTGGGGATCCGCACCCTTTAACGAAGCGATATCCTCGTAGCCGAGCGCCAGTAGATCCGCCTCGGTCGCCTCGCCGACATAGGGGATTTTCTTAAAATCGCTCAAATTTACCTCAAATTTCTTTTAGGCTCCGCCGAACTCGCCTCTTTGAATGAAATTTCAAATTTCATTCGCGCGCTGCGAAGCTCGTTAAATTTTATCTCGCTACTGCGCTCAGTCACCGCCCGAGCTGTCCTTGCGCGATGAGTTAATTAAAATTCTCGCGCGGAAAATTCTGTTTAAAATGAACTTGCGTCAAATTTTACGCAAGCTTTGGCGCTAAATTTGACCCAAAATCCGCTCGCAAATTTCGCGCGGATCGGCGCTTTGATATATCGGCCGACCTACCACTATAAAATCAGCCCCCGCCTCGCGCGCGGCGCCCAGATCCGCCACCCGCTTTTGATCTGCCGCACTCTCGCCAAACGGCCTCACGCCCGGGCAGAGCGTGATAAAATCTGCGCTCGTAGCGTCCTTTATCAGGCGGCTCTCGAATGCCGAGCAGACCATGCCGTCAAGCCCCGCTTCGTAGCTCATCACGCTAAATTTGCGCACGGCGTCGCTTAAATTTTGCTCGTAAACCGCGCTAAACTCGGACTCGTCAAAGCTCGTTAGCGCAGAGACCGCAAGCACCAGCGGACGCGAAGCTAGCCTATCTAGTCGCTCCATCACCGTCGCCATCGCGCGCTTGCCGCTGCTTGCGTGCACGTTTATCATATCTACGCCGAGCTTTGCGATCTCCTCGGCGGCGTCTGCCATCGTGTTTGGGATGTCGTAGAGCTTTAGATCGAGGAAAATTTTAAAATTTCCAAGCTTTTTTAGCTCCTCCACAAAGCCCGCTCCGTCGCGCAAATAGGCTCGCAGCCCAACTTTGAGCCAAATTTTATCGGCCAAACCAGTAAGCTCACCCGCTAGCTGCAAACACTCCTGCTTCGAGCCCAGATCAAGCGCGACGCAGAGCTTCACAGATCGGCCTTTAGCGCGTCTAGCACGCCGTTTATAAATTTCGGCGCCGAGTCGCCGCCCAGCTCCTTGCCGAGCTCGATGCCCTCGTTTATGATGACGGCCTTATCGGTCGGGGTAAATTTCATCTCGTACGCCCCCAGCCTAAGCACGGCGCGCTCGATGCTGCCGATCTCGTTTATCTTCCACTCTTTTAGGCGCGCGTTTAGTAGCGTATCAAGCTCATCTGCGTGCTCCAAAATACCGTGAAAAAGCGAGAGCGCAAGGCTTCGCTGGTCGTTTCGGATCTTTTTTTCTTCTAAAAACTCCTCGACGAACTCCTCGCTGCAGCTACCCATTTCGCGCGCATACAGTAGCGAAACGACGGCCTGCCTGACCTGATGACGAGTCGCCATTTTACGCCTCCAAATTTTTATATAAGCTTAGCATCTCGATCACGCCCGTCATCGCTTCAAAGCCCTTATTTCCGGCTTTTGAGCCCGCTCGCTCGATGGCTTGCTCGATGCTATCGACCGTTAGCACGCCAAAGGTCACCGGCTTGCCGTACTTTAGCGTGACGTTTGCGATGCCTTTGGTGGTCTCGGCGCTCACGTAGTCAAAGTGCGGAGTTGAACCTCTTATCACCGCTCCCACGCAGCAAATAGCGTCAAATTTGCCGCTAGCTAGCGCCTTTTCAAGCGCCATCGGTATCTCAAACGCGCCCGGCACCAAAATGAGGCTCAAATTTTTCTCTTCTCCGCCGTGGCGCAAAAACGCGTCCCTCGCGCCCTCGACCAGCCTATCGGTGATGATGTGGTTAAATCTCGCGCCCACTATGGCGACCTTTTCGCCGCCTTTTAAAGCCAAATTTCCTTCGATTATTTTCATGGTTTCTCCTTTTAGATTATTTTTAACATTACCGCGCTTAGCGTTATTAGCGATAGATAAAACGCC
>NZ_CALIII010000330.1 GCF_938018145.1 uncultured Campylobacter sp. | reverse complement strand
CGAAGGGCACGTGTTTTTGAAAAATCCCGAGCAGCTAGAAGAAGGCGGTACGCCGCCTATAATCGGGCTTATGCGGGCAAATTTGGCATATGCGCTGCGAAACGAGGTGGGCTTCGAGCAAATAAAAAGTGCCGAGGACGAGCTAGCGCGGCTTTTTGAGAGCGAGCTAGCGGGCATTGACGAGATCATAAACTACGCTCCAAAGGGCGCGCCGCGGCTGCCGATAATTTCCTTTAACGTGCGCGGCGTCTCGGCGTATGATTTCGCCGCGAGCCTTAGCAACGACTTTGGTATCCAGACGCGCGCGGGCGTGATGTGCGCGGGGCCCTACGCTCACGATCTGCTGGGTATCAAGGAGGGGCGCATGCCAGAAGCCAAGCCCGGCTTCGTGCGCGTGAGCCTGCACTACACGCACACCGAGCAAGACGTGCGCTATTTAGTTGGCGCGATAAAATCCTGCATCAAAAAGCACCGCGAGCTTTGGGGCGAGGAAAAGGCGATGTATGAGATGTTTGGCGGGAAAATTTAAATTTGAGCGGGTTAAATTTGACTCGCGAAAAGATCAAATTTGAGCAAATCAAAAATGCGCGGTCAAATTTGAAAATTTACGCCGTAAAGATACGGGTTTGGGCGGTCAAATTTGATTAAATTTAAAAAATAAAAAGAGTAAATTTAAGAGAGAAAAAGGGCGCAAAGCGCGCCCGAATCACGCAAATTTAAGCCATAAATTCGACTCAAATTTGCGCGTAAATTAAATTAGTTTTTGCGACTGTTTGCGTCAGGCGTGAAAAGCGGCTTATCTAGCAGCTTAAAGTCGCCGATAAATTTCTGACCCTCTTCGCTCGTCGCCCACTCGATAAATTTATTTGCGTTTTCGATGTCGGCCTTAGCGCAGTGCTTCGGATTTACCGCGATTAGCGAGTAGAAGTTCTTTAGGTCGTTGTCGCCCTCGTTGATGATGACCATCTCAGGCGCGCCTTTTTTGGTGTCCTCGTACTTGATGTAGGTGCCGCGGTCGGTGAACGTCACGCCCTTTTGCTCGGCTGCAGCGTTGATAGTAGCTAGCATGCCTTGGCCTGTTTGCATGTACCAGCCGTCTTTTTCAGGCACTTCGCCGATGATTTTTTTCCAGATACCTTTTTCTTTGTTGTCGGTGCCTGATTTATCGCCGCGAGAGAAAAATTTGATATTCTCTTTTTTGATCAGCTCAAAGCTCTCTTTGATGTCTTTGCCTTTAAATTTATCGGCGATAGATTTATCGGCGATGACGACGAAGTCATTGTACATTACGGGTTTTCTCTCAACGCCAAAGCCCTTTTCTACAAATTCTTTCTCAACTTTTGGCGAATGCACGAAAAGTATGTCCGCATCGCAGTTTTCGCCTAGTTTTAAAGCTGCTCCCGTGCCTACGGCAGTCCATTTGATATCGACGCCGGTTTTTGCCTTATACGCAGGATAGATCGCGTCTAGTAGCCCCGTGTTATCGGTGCTGGTCGTAGTTGCCATGATGAGTTCGCTGTCGCCCGCGAACGCCAAAACGCTCGCGATTAGCGAGCCTAATATTACTTTTTTCATTTTTCTCCTTTTTTAAAAAGTATGCTATTATAGCACATTAAATTAATACTTAAGAAATATACAAAGGAAAGAATATTTGGATTTTTTACTAAACGGATTTTTGGAGGCCTTTAGACTGCTTTTTAGCGGCGACGAGGAGACGTATTCGGCGATCAGGGCGACGCTTTACACTTCGAGCGTTTCGATATTTTTTGCGATTTTAGTCGGTTTTCCGCTAGGCTTTACGCTGGGATTTTACGATTTTAGAGGGCGCAGGATTTTGCGACTGCTCAGCGATACGGCGCTTGCGATGCCGACGGTTGCGATCGGGCTTATTTTGTATGCATTTATCACGCGAAACGGCCCGTTTGGCGAGTTTGGGCTGCTTTTTACGCTAAAGGCCGTGATGCTGGGGCAGTTCGTGCTGGCTCTGCCTATCATCGTCTCGCTAAGCGCTAGCGTCGTGGAAAATATGGACAAAAAGCACTATCTAACCATCCTAAATTTACGCCTGAGCCCGCCTAGGCTAGTGGGCTGCGTGCTTTACGAGCTGAGGTATGCTCTGATGGTGGTCGTAGCGACGGCGTACGGGCGTATCGTGGCTGAGGTGGGCGTGGCGATGATGATCGGCGGAAATATCAAATATTTTACCCGCACGATCACGACTGCGGTGTCGCTGGAGACGAACAAGGGCGAGTTTGCGATGGGTATAGCGCTGGCTTTGGTGCTTATTTTTATCGCATTTGCGGTAAATTTGGCGATACACGCGCTAAAAAGGCTTGATCGATGAAATTTGATAAATTTGAAAAAAATACGCTCGTAAAAAGCTGGCAGGACGCCTCAAATTTGAGCCTTTTGTTTAAATTTAACGAGAAAGGCGCAAAGTGATAAACGTTAGAAATTTACGCCTAAACTACGGCGCGAGCGAGATTTTAAACATCCCGCGCCTTGATATCGACGTTACCAAAATCACTGCGCTAACGGGCAGCAACGGCAGCGGCAAAAGCACGCTGATGCGAGTGATGTCGTTTTTACAAAAGCCAACTAGCGGCGAGGTGCGGCTGTGGGGAAGCAGCGCGCCTAGTCTAAATTTACTGCGCGACGTTAGCGTTTTGTTGCCAGAGCCCGCGCTTTTAAAACGCTCCGTGAGAGAAAATTTCAAGGCCGTTTTAAAAAGCCGCGGAGTGCTAGGGGAATTTGACGAGCGAGCGAGCGAGGCGTTAAATTTGGTCGGGCTTGACGAGAGTTTTTTAAACAAGCGCCACTTTGAGCTAAGCTCCGGGCAGACGCAGCGCGTTAGCTTTGCGTTAAATTTGGCGCTTAGATCGCGGCTATATCTGCTTGACGAGCCGACAAATAGCGTGGACGTGGGCACTTCAAAGCTTTTCGGCAAGGCGGTGCTTTACATGCGGCAAAGATACGGCTGCGGCTTTGTGATCGCTAGCCACGACGATAAATGGCTAACTGCCATCGCCGAGGAAAACGTCTTTTTGCACAAGGGGCGCGTGTGCGAATTCGAATACAAAAATATATTCGACGCGCGGGACGGGGTTTTAAAATTTGACGAAAACGCGGTCGTAAATTTGCCGTCAAATTTACGTAACGCCGTAAAGATCGCCGTAAATCCGGGTAAAGTAATGCTGAGTAAAACGCCGATAGAAGGCTATCTTGAAGGTATCTTGCACTCGGTTTCGCTCTATCTTGGCAAAGAGCTTTTGGTAAAAATCAAAATCGGCGACTTTTTGATAAAAACGCTGGCGCCAAATTCGCAAAATTTTAACGTCGGCGAAAATATTTATTTTAAATTTGACGAGGAAGCGTTTTTGGGGCTTGAATGAGCCTCAAATTTTGCAAATTTCGCTTCAAATTTTAAATTTAGGCTCATTTAACGCCCGTTAAAATAGCCGAGTTAAAAGTAAATATCAAAATGAAGCGTAAATGCCATATATATGCGTAAATTTCATATTTATTTTATCCCCTAAAAGTCGCCGTAAGTAATATGCAACTAAGGCATATTTAAGCGTATATTAATTTTTTTAATTTATTTTTTTTTAAGTATAAGAAATAAGCCAAAAAGTAGTATAGTTTCACAATCGAGAAAAATCTCAAAAAACAGATAAAAATGATAAAGGAAGGCGATGACTAGCAAGGGCGAATTTGCGGCGGGACGCGGGCTTTACTACTCGCTATTTTCGCGTTTTTTCGTTTTTAGCCAAGACGCGGATAGATTTGCAGGCGTAAACGCGATGCTAGGCCTTGCCGCGGCGCATGCGCTAAACGAAGAATCGGCCGCCGCGATAATGCGCATACAGGCAAAATTTGACGAGAAAAATCCGCAAAATTTAGCGGATGAATTCGATGAAATTTTCCACGCTCCGCCAAGTCCGCTTAGAAACTCGCTGTCATACTACGACGAGGGTTACGAGGTCGGGCATGCCTGCGCTAAAGTGCGTAAAATTTTAGCCCGCACCGACCTTAGGCGCGACGAGGCTAAATTTAAAGAAAACGAAGACAACGTGGGTTTCGTGTTTGCGCTAATGAGCGAATTTATCGCGCGAGAGAGCGAGCTGGAGCTATACGGCGAGCTTGAGGAGCAGCTTTTTAAAGAGATCATAAACCCAAACATCGACGAGTTTATAGAGAGTCTTTTTAATCACGAAAGTAGCGAAGTTTACAAAGACGTCGCAGTGCTTTTGCAAGGATTTATAGAGTTTGAGCGCGTAGTTTTAAGCGCGCCTCGTCCTATAAATCAAGGCGAAAGCAAAAAGACCTTGGATGGAGTTTCAAGATCTGAGGCTATAAGAAGACAAAAAAACCGAGTGAGAAAGCTAAAAGCTATGGAGGAAGAAAATGCAAAAAAATAGGCGAGAATTTTTAAAAAAGGCTGGGCTAGTCGGCGCGGTAGCGGCTACGGCCGGAGTAGCGACGGCAACGGCGTCAAACCTAAAATACGGTAAAAGCAAAAAGACCGAGGTGCTTTATAAAAGAAGCAAAAACTGGGATCTATACTACGAACAAGCGAAATAATAAAATTTAAGAAAGGATAAATATGTCTGAGGCAAATTTACGTCTTATGCCCCACTCAAACGCAGTCGGGCGAAGATCGTTTTTAAAAATGGCCGCGCTAGCAGGCGTAGCGGGCGGCATGAGCGGGCTGGCCGCTAGCGGCGTAACTAGAAGCGCCACAAAAGAAGAGATGGCAAATCCGTTTCCAAACTCTAAAATCGTAAAAACCGTTTGTACGGTTTGCTCCGTTGGATGCGGAGTGCGCGCCGAGGTAGAAAACGGCGTTTGGGTGCGCCAAGAGGTAGCCCAAGATCACCCGGTAAGCGCTGGCGGCCACTGCTGTAAGGGCAGCGACGTCATCGATATGGTGCGCTCTCACTGCCGCGTAAAATACCCGATGAAAAAAGTAGGCGGCAAATGGAAACGCATCAGCTACAAAGACGCGCTTGACGAGATCGGCGCCAAACTAAAAGCGTATCGCGAAAAAAATCCAGAGCAAGTAATGTTTTTAGGCTCTGCAAAAGATTGCAACGAACAAAGCTATTATATAAGCAAATTCGTAGCGATGTTCGGGACTAATAACCTAGATCACCAAGCACGTCTTTGACACAGCTCTACAGTCGCCGGTGTGGCGAATACTTGGGGTTACGGAGCTATGACAAATCATCTTGGAGATATCCAAAACGCGAAGTCTATCTTTATAGTGGGCGCAAATCCGGCGGTAAACCACCCGGTCGGCTTTAGGCATTTTCTAAAAGCGAAGGAAAATAACGGCGCAAAGCTAATCGTGGTCGATCCAAGATACACGAGAACTGCGGCTAAGGCTGATTATTTTGCTCAAATTCGCACCGGCACGGATATACCTTTTATGTACGGCATGATGAATATCATATTTCAAAACGGCTGGGAAGATAAGGAATTTATAAACGACCGCGTCTACGGTATGGATCTGATCCGCGAAGAGGCTGCCAAATGGACGCCTGAAGTCGTAGCAGATGTTTGCGGGATCAAAAAAGAGACGCTTCTTGAGATAACCGAAGTTTACGCTAAAAATCGCCCGGGATCGGTCGTTTGGGCGATGGGTCTAACTCAGCACACCATAGGCAGCTCAAACACTCGTATCGCTCCGATCCTGCAACTAGTGCTAGGAAATATGGGCGTATCAGGCGGCGGCTGTAATATTCTGCGCGGTCACGACAACGTTCAAGGCGCGACGGATATGGCGAATTTGCCGACCGAGTTACCCGGATACTATCCAAAAAACGAAGCCAACTGGAAATACTTCGCTAAGATGTGGAAGGTCGATTTTGAATGGCTCCAAAAGAATTTCGTTAAGCCTGAAATGATGTTTAAGCCCGGATTTACGCTATCAAAATGGTGGGCGGGCGTGCTTGACGGTAAAAACGGCAACGAAGCCATAGATAATGCCGGCGACAGTATAAAAGCCTTAGTAGTAATCGGCAACGGTATCACCTCTACCGCGCAACAAGTAAAAGTAAAAGAAGGCCTAGACGCGCTTGAGCTTTTGGTTCTAGTAGATCCTTTCGTAAACGATGCCGGCGTGATAACGGACAAAAAAGACGACGTCTATATACTGCCTGCGGCGACGCAGTTTGAAACCAGCGGTACGGTTGTAGCGACAAACCGCAGCGGCCAGTGGAGAAGCCAGGTCGTAGAGCCGCTTTTTGAGAGTATGCCCGATCACGAAATTTTATTCGAGCTTGCCAAAAGGCTAGGCTACTATGACGAGCTAACGCGCACGATCAGAGACGCCGAAGGTAAGATCGAGTGGCCTGAGGTCGCTACGCGCGAGATCGCAAATATAATTAAAACTATCGGCATGACGGGTTGGACTCCGGAAAGGCTCAAAAAGCACCAAGAAAACTGGGATAAATTTGACGAAAAAACAAGCCTAGGAAAACCGGGCACCGTAGTCGAAGGCGAATACTACGGCTTGCCGTGGCCGTGCTGGACGGAGGATCATCCGGGCAGCCCGATACTTTACGATATAAACAAGTCCGTTAGGCAAGGCGGTATGGGTTTTAGAAACCGCTTCGGCTTAGAGCATAACGGAGTTAGCCAATTAGCCGCAGACGGTAGCGCGCCAGTAGATTCGTTTGTCAAGGGCGGATATCCGGAGATCAAAAAAGATAACATCGAAAAGGTGCTAGGCATCACGCTAACCGAGGATGAAAAGGCTAAAATAGGCGGCAGCTGGATACATGACGATAGTAATATCATCGCTAAAAAATGCATGGAGAAAAACATCGCTCCGTACGGCAACGCGCGAGCTAGGACGATCGTTTGGACTTTTGCGGATCAAATTCCTCTTCACAGAGAGCCGCTGCATACGCCTAGATTCGATCTGGCGCAAAAGTATCCGAGCTTTGAGGATAAGAAACTTCAAAACCGCGTCGATACAAAATTTAAATCCGTCCAGCTAGCAAAGGACTACTCAAAAGAGTTTCCTATTATCCTCACGACGGCTCGCCTCGTAAATTTTAGCGGCGCGGGCATGGAGACGAGAGCTAGTATGTATCTAAGCCGCTTGACGCCTGAGATGTTTGCGGATATCCACCCTGAACTTGCGGCTAAACACGGCATTAAAAACTGGGATTTCATCTGGGTTCATTCGCCTGAAGGTACTAAGGTTAAGGTGCGCGCCAGAGTGGTACCGTCCGTTAAACCCGACACCATCTTTATGCCGTTTCATTATGCGGGTTATATGCAAGGCGTTGATATGACGGGTAATTTCCCGGAAGGCACCAAGCCTTATGCGGTAGGCGAGAGCGCAAATACCGTCACTAACTACGGATATGATATAAACACTCAGATTCCTGAAACCAAAAGCGGTCTATGCCGCATAGAAAAGGCGTAAAATGAGCGAATTTAACGATAACAATAGACTTAAATTTTACTGCGACGACGATAGATGTATCGACTGTAACGGCTGTGCGGTGGCTTGCGACGAGGCTCACGAGCTGCCTCTTGGCATCCGCCGCCGCCGCGTCATCACGCTAAACGAAGGCGTACCTGGTAAGGAAATATCAACCTCGATAGCCTGCATGCACTGCGAGGATGCTCCATGCTCGCTGGTTTGCCCGGTCGATTGCTTTTATATCAGAGCCGACGGCGTCGTGCTACACGACAAAGATATCTGCATCGGCTGCGGATACTGTCTATACGCGTGTCCGTTCGGCGCGCCTCAGTTTCCGCGCGAGGGAGTGTTTGGCGCCAAAGGTTCGATGGATAAGTGCACGATGTGCGCAGGCGGTCCGCTACCGACAAATAGCGAAGCCGAGCGCGAAGAGTACGGTCAGGATAGAATTTCCGAAGGAAAGGTGCCGGTTTGTGCGGCGATGTGCTCGACAAAGGCGCTGCTAGTAGGAGAATCCGCAATGATAGAAAAAATCTACGGCGATAGAGTCAAGGCTCGCGGCTACGGCTTTAAAGACCTAAAACAAACTCCGACCTGGAAGCTTGCTTATTACGCGGGCGACAGGCTAAAATACAGCTTCTAAATTTTCGCTCCGCGCTTTGGCGGGGCGAACTATTACACCAAATTTGACGCGGTTTGACTGCGTCAAATCTAACTCGCGTTTCTTTAGCTTCACTAAATTTTACATAGATAGTTCGTCAAATTTGAATGCAGGTAAATTTAAAATAAAAATGGATAAATTTAAGTAGAAAGGGCGGCCTCCCGCCCTAAATTTACGCTCTAACAGGCGACAAATACGGATTTGCCGAGTGCATCGACATCTCGTTTTGCTCTCTAAATTTGATAAATTCCTCTTCGCTTAGACGCCTGATATTTGCTATCGTCATCTTTAGCGGCGTGATGCCTGAGAGCGGATCGGGATCGCCGGCGTTTGCTAGCTCGTTACCGTCGGCCTCGCTATAGTGGAAGGTCGTAAATATCGTGCCTTCTTTTAGATCCGGATTTACGCGTAGTTTGGCCGCGATCTGGCCGCGTTTGTTTTGTACGAGCGCGTAGCAGCCCTCCTCTAGCTCCCTCTCGCGAGCGATATCGGGACTCACCTCTATGAGCGCGCCCTCTACACCAGCACCGTACTCTAGGGCAGGGCACTCTCTAGTCATAGTGCCTGTGTGGTAGTGATAGACCTTGCGTCCGGTCGTAAATAGGCACGGATATACCTCGTCTGGTACTTCGCTAAGCGCGCCGCTACCGACCGGATAGCCGTCCGGGATATTCATCTTGGCTCTAAATTCGGCCTCGGCCTTTGCGCGCTCCTCTTTATCATCTACGTAAAGTACCGGCGCGAAGCGGAATTTACCGCCCGGTAGCATAGACTTGTGATCTGCGTAAAGCACCGGCGTACCCGGATGCTCCTCGTCGGGGCACGGCCAGCTGATACCGCCTAGCTTGCCTAGTCTATAGTAGCTGATACCGCCGAAAAATTTAGGCATAAGCTCTCTTAGTTCGTTCCAAATTTGCTCAGGGCTCGCAAAGTCAAATCCCTCTAGCCCCATGCGGTTTGCGATGTTGCACACGACTTTCCAGTCAGGCTCCACGCCGCTAACCGGTTCGCTAGCTTTGCGCGTTCGCTGGACGCGGCGAGAGGTGTTTATAAACGTTCCGTCCTTTTCTCCCCAGCCCGCTGCAGGTAGCACCACGTCGGCCTTGTGCGCGCTCTCTGTGAAAAACAAATCCTGCACGATAAAGCAGTCTAGATGATGGACGGCGTGGACGAAGTGCTCGGTCCAAGGATCGCTCATTACGGGGTTTTCGCCGTAGACGTAGAGGACTTTTAGCTCGCCGCTATCCATTTTATCCGGCGCTTGCGTTAGCTTAAAGCCCGGAACCGGATTTAGCTCAAAGTGCCATACTTTGCGCGCTTGCTCCTGCGCGTAAGGGCTGTTTACCGCGCCGGCCGGGATGACGTTAGGCAGCGCGCCCATATCGCATGCGCCTTGGACGTTGTTTTGACCGCGCAGAGGATTTACGCCAGCGCCTTTTTTGCCCAAATTTCCGGTTAAAACGGCTAAATTTGATAGCGAAAAGACGTTTGACGTGCCGTCGCTAAACTGCGTGATACCCATCGTGTAGCAAATCGCCGCCGCGCCTGCTTTAGCATACATTCTAGCTGCCTCTATGATGAGCTCTTTTTTTATGCCCGTTTCGCGCTCGAAACGCTCAGGCGTAAAGTCCTTAACCGCCTCTTTTAGATATTCAAATCCCTCGGAGTATTTCTCGATAAATTCGCTATCTTGCAAA
>NZ_CALIII010000329.1 GCF_938018145.1 uncultured Campylobacter sp. | reverse complement strand
CCGGGCAGCAAATCAAATTTGCCGCCGAGGCTTAAATTTACTTCGCCGAAGCGGGATTATTCACGCTTATCACGACGTTTTTCTCGTCCAGGTAGAGCTTTGCCGCGTCTTTCACGTCTTGCTCAGTGAGCGCATTTACCGCCTTTTCGTACTCGTCCAGGCTCAAAACCTCATCGCCAAAAACCAGCTCGCGCATGACCGCGCGCGTCCAAAACTCGCCCTGAACGTAGGATTGGCGCATTTTTACGAGCGCTGATTTTTTGAAATTTTGCAGATAGCGCCGGATGTCCGCGCCGCCTTTTAGCTCGGCGACGTTTGATTTTATCTCGCCCAGCACGGCGTTTACGTTATCAGGCGCCGCCGTAAAGCCAAAATGCGCGGTGAAGCTTTCGTACGGGTATTTTGCGAGATTCATATGCACGCCCAGGCCGTAGACCTGCCCGCGGTCCTCGCGCACGTCCTCGCGCAGCATCATCGAAAGCACCGCAGATAGGGCGTTTACACGCAGTAACTCTGGGCGCGAATACTTCACGTTTTCGTTTTTCATTATCATCGCGGCGTCGCTTCGCTGCGTGGTTTGGTAGCTTCGCTTAAACTCCCGCTCGCCCGCGATCGTCCTTACGCCGTCATCGACGAAATTTTCGCGTTCCGTGCGCGCTGGTAAATTTGCCAGATATTTTTGCAAAAGCGGCTCGGCTGCGGTCAAATTTAGATCGCCGACCACGATAAAATCATACGAAGCCGCGTTGGTAAATTTATCCTTCACTATCTTTTTTACGTCCTCCATCTGCAGCTCGTTTATGTCCGCGGCCTCGAGCGGGTTTGTTCGCGGGTTATTTTCGTAGAAAAATCTCGCAAATTCGTCGCGAAATTTGCGCTCGGGCAGATTTTTGGTTTTTTCCAGCTTTTCAAGCTCGTTGATTTTTGTCTTTTTTAGCGCATTTTCGTCAAATCTAGGCTCGCTAAACTCCAAAAACAGCGCGCGCAAAAGCCACTCGAAGTCCGCGCTAGCCGAGCTTGCGCTGTATCCTTGCGAAAGCTGATCGATAAATTTGCTATAGCTTAGCTGCTTGCCGCTTAGGATTTTAGCCAGATCGTAGTTGCTAAACTCCCCCGCCCCGCTCTCGTTTGAGACCTCTACCGCTAGCGCGCCCTGCTTTGGTTTGGCCAAATTTGACGTGCCGCCGCGACTAACCGCGCTTAGCCAGACGACGTCTTTTTTGGTTTTTACCTCCTTAAATGCGACGCGCGCGCCGTTTGGCAGCTCGTAAAGGTAAAAATCAAGCTTCTCGTTATGCTTTTTGGAGACGAAATTTTTAGGCTTTAGCGCGCCGTAGTCGAAAAGCTCGCTCTTTACCTGATTTGCGGCTAGCGTATCGTATGGCTTTGCTTCCGCCCAAATTTGATCAAATTTAGCCTCGTTTAGCTTCGCCCCTTTGGCGCTAATTACGTTTAAAGTTTTTGCGTTTATGCCCAGTATCCGCCTAAATTCGGCGTTTACGTCATCTAGGCTGATCTCATCAAGCAGCGCCAAAGTAACGTCGCGCAGGTCTTTTTCGCCTAGCAGCATGCCACCGATCCTCGTCGTCTCCTCGATATTTGCCGCGACCGCGCTCGAGCGCTTGTTGCCCGCTTGCAAATAGGCATTTTTAGCCGAGTTTATAAAATCTTTTTTCGCGCTTTCAAAGTCAGCCTGGCTAAAGCCAAATTTCTGCACGCCCTTTAAAACGCCCGCCAGATCGCTAAGCGCGCCGCTAAAATCATCATCCACGGCGTTTATCTCAAAGGCGTAAAGCACGTTTTGATCCTCGATGATCGGCGAGTAAAATCGCCCTCGCAGGGCCAAATTTCGCTGCTCGTATATCATCGCGACTAGGTCTGAGATGTAGTTTGCGAGCAAATTTTGCCTGAGCCTTTGGATCTCGCCGTCAAATTTGTACTTTTGCGTAAAGATCAAATTTAGCGAGTTTAGCCCGATCTCGGCAGAGTCGTAGTTGTTTACGCTAAAGCCGCTTTTTATAGGGATAGTTTTATCAGGGCTCGCGTAGTCGTTCGTATTTTTAGCCGAGCTAAAGCTTTGCTTTATCATCTCCTCGATGCGCTTTTTATCAAAGTCGCCGACGGCGATAAATTTCATAAATCTAGGCTGATACGTCCTCTCGTAAAAGCCCTTTATAGTCGCTACGTCGACGTTTTTTACGATATTCATATCGCCGATGGGCGACCTTTTGGCGTAGATGCTATCGCCGTAGAGCTCTGGCACGCGATTTTTGATGTAAAATCTATACGCGGGCGTGTTTCTAGCGCGCTCCTCCTCGACGATGATGCCCCGCTCTTTATCTAGCTCGGCCGCGTCAAAGCTCACGCCGTCGATCCAGTCGCGAAAAACGCGAAAAACGTCCTTTAAATTTTGCTCGTTTACGTGGATTTCTAGCAGATAGCCCGTCTGATCGTAGCTAGTCTGCGCGTTTAGATCCGCGCCAAAGGCCACTCCTAGGCTCTCTAGCTTTTTAACCAGCTCGTTTTTGCTAAACTCGCGGCTGCCGTTAAACGCCATGTGCTCGGTAAAGTGCGCCAGCCCCAGCTCGTTTTCGCGCTCGTCGGTCGAGCCGATGTTTACGACTAGATAAAAATATGCCGAATTTGCGGGCTGCTTGTTTTCCTTGACGTAGTATTTTAGCCCGTTTGCTAGCTCGCCGCTGATGATAGCAGCATCCTGGGTCAAATTTAGCTTTTGCGCGGTTTTATCTTTCGCCGTCAAATTTGACGCGCTCAAATTTGCGTCCGCTTGCCGTATTTTAGCCGCCTGCGTGACCGGCGCTTGTTTAGCCAAAACGCTCGCCGCAAAAACAGCCAGAAATAAAAATAAAATTTTCCTCATCGTCGTCCTTTAAATTTAAAAAGCCGATTATATAGCGCGATTTTTAATATTTTTGCCCGCGCGTAGCGAAGTCGGCGGCCGTGCTAAATTTATTTTTTATAAAATTTATGCTAAATTTAGCCCAAATTTTAAAGGATAAATTTTGGTAAAAATAGGAATCCACGGCGCAAGCGGCAAAATGGGACGCATGATCATCGAGTGCCTAAAAAACGAGCCAAACGCGAAACTTAGCGCGGCTTATACGATAGAGCCGCTTGATTTTGCGTTGCCTGACGGCGTCATCCTCACGGATAAATTTGACGAGCTTTTTGCAAACTGCGACGTCGTTATCGACTTTACGATCAAGGATGGCGCGATAAACCTGCTAAACTACGCTCGCACCGACCCAAAACCGCTAGTCATAGGCACTACGGGTCTTGGCGAGGACGGCGCAAACCTGCTAAAGCTAGCAAGCGCGGCGATGCCGATACTTTACGCTACCAACATGAGCCTTGGCGTCGCGGTTTTAAACCGATTGGCAGCGCTTGCGTCAAAAGCCTTGTGCGAATTTGACGCCGAGATCGTCGAGCAACACCACAGACACAAAAAAGACGCCCCAAGCGGCACGGCGCTAACTTTGGGCGAGCGCGTAGCGGCGGCTAGAGGGTTAAATTTAAAAGACGTTTTAGTAACAGGCAGAGACGGCATGGTCGGAGCTCGTAGCAAGGACGAGATCGCGATCCTAGCCGTGCGAGGCGGCGACGTCGTGGGCAGGCATACGGTCGGATTTTACAACGAGGGCGAGTTTATCGAGTTAAACCACACCGCAACTAGCCGCGCGACCTTTGCCAAAGGCGCGATAAAGGCGGCTATTTGGGTGGCGGGGCGAGAGAGCGGGCTGTACGGGATAGATGATTGCCTGGGGCTATGATAATAAGCAGCTTATCTCGCGAGCGCCTTTGAAAGAGCTTGAAAATTCGGGCTTGCGGTAGACCGAGCGTCTAGCCTCGCCCAAATTTTCTGCGCAACTTTCAAATTCGTTTCGCGATATTTCGCCTTATTTTTTTATGTTAAATTTTGATATTTTTTAAAATTGTGGAAAATCGGCGGCGATATTTTTGACTTAGGCGAGGCGAAATTTAAATTTTAAGCGTAGGCTAGACACGAAGTCTGCCGAGCTTGAAATTTAAATTTTAACGAAGCATAAGGCAAAAAGATAACGCCCCTAAAAAAGGATAAAAATGTGTGCGATAGTTGGAGTAATAAATTCTAAAGACGCGGCAAAAACGGCAT
>NZ_CALIII010000328.1 GCF_938018145.1 uncultured Campylobacter sp. | reverse complement strand
GTGCATAGTATCTCGGCGGGACTCGACTATCCGGGAGGGGGCCCAGAGCACGCGCACCTGCACGAGAGCAAACGAGCCGCCTACTACGGCGTCACCGACGACGAGTGCATAAACGCGCTATATCTAACCAGCCGCCTAGAGGGCATCATCCCGGCGATCGAGAGCTCGCACGCGCTAGCGTATCTAGAAAAGCTCTGCCCAAATTTGACGAAAAAAAGCGTCATCGTCGTAAACGTCTCGGGACGCGGCGACAAGGACATAAACACCGTGATGAGCTACGAGAAAGGAAAAATTTATGGCTAAGGTAAAAGACGCGTTCGCAGGCAAAAAAGCAAACATCGGCTACGTCGTGGCGGGATATCCTAGCGCCAAAGCGACGAAAGAATTTTTACTAAATTTAGACGGCAGTTGCCTGGATCTACTAGAGCTTGGCATCCCATACTCCGATCCGCTCGCAGACGGCAAACTCATCGCGCAAGCTAGTTTTGAAACAGCTGCAAAGGGCGTAAATACGGGCGCGATATTTTCCATGCTAGAAGAGTGCAAAGGCAAGATAAATAAACCCGTCGTTTTTCTCGTGTATTTTAACATCGTGTTTGCCTACGGCGTAGAGAATTTTATCGCCCGCTCAAAAGATGTCGGTATCGCGGGCTTCATCATCCCAGATCTACCGTTTGAGGAGAGCGAGGAGGTAGCGGGGCTATGCGCTAAATTTGATCTTGATCTTATCCCGCTAATCAGCGTCACTTCGCAAAACCGCGCGGATAAAATTTTAAAATTCGGCTCAGGATTTGTCTATGCTCTGGGCGCTATCGGCGTGAGCGGCTCGCAGCGAGCCAGCGAGGAGAGGCTAAAAGCGCTCGTAGAGGATCTAAAAAAAAGAAGCGATCTGCCTGTCGCGGTAGGCTTTGGCGTGAAAAACAAAAACGACGCCGACGAGGTGAAAACCTACGCCGACGGCGCGATAATCGGCACCGAGATAGTAAAGCTCACGGCCAAATTTGAGGGCGAAGAGCTGATAAAGCAAATCAATAAACTTTTTTAAATTTAGCCGCGTTTGCGTTAAATTTAAGTATAATCAAAAAATTTCGTTTAAAGGACGGCGCGATGATGGACGTTGCGGAGCTTGGGATCAAGCATCTGTGCGAAGATACTCTGGGCTACAAAGTAGAGAGCGCAAAGGGCGCGGAAGGCGAATTTTACGGCTCGAGCTTACCGATATTTAAGGGCAAAGAGGAGTTTCACTTTTATCTTTATTTTAAAAAAGATACGCTAAATCGCTTTGCTAGCGTGCTTCTTGGCGTCGATAAACTAGCCGAAGACGAGCTAAGCGACATCTGCAAAGAGGTAGCCAATCTCACGATCGGCTACGCTAAAAATCTACTCAACGAACGCGAAGCAAACGCTTATAAACTAGGCACTCCCGAGTATCTAGGTAGGACGAGCTTTCACGTCAAACTAGACGACAAACGCGTCTATAAAATCAAAAATAGAACATTTCAAGTAGGGTACAA
>NZ_CALIII010000327.1 GCF_938018145.1 uncultured Campylobacter sp. | reverse complement strand
TAAAAATTTAGCTCGATAGACTACGTGTCTTATCTTCGCTAAATTTTTACGTCGCTTCTGCTTGCAGTTGCGACCGCAAGGGAAGCAAAGCCCTTAAATCCATCTCACGATACTTCGCCTTAAAATTTACGCTTAAATTTATGGATATGAGGAAAACGATGATACCAAGCTACAAAGAGATGATGTTTCCGATTTTAAGATTTATCGGCGAGCGCGGCAGCGTGGACAGAAAAGAGGTTTGTAAATTTGTCGCGGAGCACTATAAATTTAGCGACGACGAACTCTCGCAAAGGATCCCTAGCGGCATGCTTTTATACGTTAACCGCGCGGGCTGGGCGTTGTCGTATTTTGCAGGTAATAAAGAAGTCGTAAATTTACTCGGTACCAAAAAGCCGGTCAAAAAAACCGGCAGAGGCGTGTATGAGATAACGGATTTTGGCAAACAAATACTAAAAAGCAAGGATGCGCAGGCGAAATTTGAGGCTTGGTACGATGAAATTTATAAAAACAAAAGCGCGCCGAGCGCCGAAATCTCGCAAACCGCGACGCAAGAAAAGACGCCCATCGACGTCATCGCCGAGACGGCAGATGAGCTCGCACAAAATCTAAAATCTCAAATATTAGACGAAATTTCTCAGAAAAAGCCGAGCTTTTTTGAGTATTTGGTGGCGCGCCTGCTCGAAAAAATGGGCTACGGAGTAGGCAGACTAACCAAAAGCGGCGCGGACGGCGGTATAGACGGCATTATAGACGAGGACGAGCTTGGGTTGTCGCAAATTTACGTCCAGGCTAAAAGCTGGCAAGGCGCGGTTTCGCGTCCTGAAATTCAAAAATTCGTCGGCGCAATCTCGGATAAGCAGACCAAAAAGGGCGTATTTATCACGACGTCGAAATTTAGCAAGGATGCCGAAAGATACGCAGCAAACGTGCAAAGCCATACGGTTGTTTTGATCGACGGCGAGCGGCTGGCGGAGCTGATGATAAAATACAAACTAGGCGTCCAGGTGCGACAAAATATCGAGAATTGCGACATCGACGGGGACTTTTTCGGTGATGAAATTTGACCCGTCGCGAGTCGGCGCTCGGGCGTAGAAAGGCGAAATTTATGCTAAAATCGGCGTAAATTTAAAGGAAACCGATGAAAAAACTAAAATTTATCTTTGCTCTCGCCGCGGCGTTTATTTTTAGCGGCTGCTACGAGACGACGCTGCTTACTCGCGTGCCGATCTCTGCGCTTGTTTCGGACAAAGGCGCGGACGTGAAATCCACGCTCGTGCTAACGGACGTAACGCCGCAGACGCACGACGAAAAAGTAGTAACGGATAACGTGCGTGTTTTTGTTCCCGACGCAAAATTTAAGGATTTCCCGACCGGGCAGACCGCCTACGAGATGAGCGTGAGCGTCGGTATGGGCGACAAAGGCGGCAAAAACTCGGACAAGCGCGCCGTGCGGATATATCTGGACGAATTTGGCGGCGTCTACGGCAAGCTTAGCAAAAACGTACTCGAGCAGTACGCGGGCGCGGCGAAACAGGGCGAAGCGCCGACGCTAAAAGCGGCGATCAAATTTGAAAACGACACGAACGTCGTTTATGAGCTGGTCGTGGGCAACGAGTTTAAGGCGAGCGACGAGGCGCAGACGGGCGGCGTTTATACCTTGGCGCCTGGGCAGGTTACGGGCGCGATCTGGGCGGATAGCGCGGCGGTGCGCGAGGCGCTTGCCGGCAAGGCGGTCAAAATCGGAGCTCTAAGAAAGGCGGTAAAATGAAAAATCCTAAAATTGGC
>NZ_CALIII010000326.1 GCF_938018145.1 uncultured Campylobacter sp. | reverse complement strand
GTACGCTTGGGTTTTCAAAAGAATTTACGGATCTTGAGTTTTACGACCGCGTCGAAGTGCTACGCGGCGTAGCGGGACTTACGCAGAGTAATGGCGAACCCGGCGGCACGGTAAATCTCGTCCGCAAACGCCCCGGCGATGAGCTTTGGCGATATGATGCGGGCGCGCTCGGCGTTTTATAGCGTGCAGGACGGCTTTGCGTGGTTTATGGACTATTATAAGCAGATCATGGAGTGGGCTGCGAGCGTGGAGCGCGTGTATAAATTCATCGATATCGCGCAGGCGGCGGACTCTAAGATCAAATTTGGCGCTAAATTTGGCGGACAAAACAGCAACCTTGACGGAGTGAACGAGTCCATCCAGGTAACGGCGGCAAATTTGGCGCAGGATAAATTTGAGAGCGTTAAATTTGACGAAAACGCCGAAGCAAACGAGCTGAGGTGTAAAAATTTACAAATTTTTACCCCGAGCGGCGAAAGGTTGGTTTGCGGGCTAAATTTAAGCGTAAAAAGCGGCGAATGGGTGCTGCTACGCGGAGCTAGCGGAACGGGCAAAAGCAGCGTATTTAGGTATATCGCCGGCATCTGGGATCACGGCTAGGGCGATGTTTGCTTGCCGTGCGGGACGATGGTCGTGCCGCAAAAGCCGTTTTTAGCGCGCATGAGTCTAAGGCGGCTTATCGCGTATCCTAGCGATTTGCAAGGCGCCGATGCCGATTTTGAGGGGGTTTTACGACGAGTGCGGCTAGAGAAATTTATCCGCGAACTAGACGAAGTTAAAGACTGGGGCAAGATTTTAAGCGGCGGCGAAGCGCAAAGGCTTGCATTTGCTAGGGTTTATTTTGCACAGCCTGCATTTTTACTGCTTGGCGAGGCGACCTCGGCGCTTGATAGCGCGCTGGCAAAAGAGCTTTTAACCGCCCTAAAGCGCGATTTTCCGCACCTTGGCGTACTAGCTATCACGCACCAAGAGGAGCTTAAATTTATTTTTGACAAGGTTATAGGTATCGGCTCTGACAAGTGAAAATATAACTTTGTATATGTTTACAAAAACCGAGGTAACAGGTATTTGCAGCTTACTATTTTACAAATTTTCATTAAAATTCCAAAAATAAAGGGGATACAATGAGTAAGATAGATGAAATTTGCGAACACTTGGATCTCGTTTAGTACAGATGACAATACGTAAAATGATATAAAGGGGTTATCTATCTACTGGGCAAACGTGCCGACTGAGTTTTTAAGCGTAATTTGTTAAAAACTTTATTTGCTTCCTTACTTATTAATCAATAAAACTATCACATTTTCCATTCATGATTTATGCACCAAACATAACAATAATATTAAACTAAAAATAAATAGGCTATTTTTGATTTAATATTATTATACCGATTACTATAAAAATCAGCCGTTTAATTTTTTCTTAAATTAAGCTGATTTTTATAATAGCCGCTAGGCTATTTGCTTGTCTGGCTAAGACCTTACAGCACTATCGTGAAACGATGGTGCTAAGTAAGTTTTAGCACCATAGGAGCTAAAACTTATTTTTTAGTAGATTGCTTTATGCTAGGCGTAGCATTGAATTATGCTATGGAAGTAAAAACTTATTTTGCCTTCATCAAACTAAAATGATGCTTTAAATTTAGTTCTTGCGTAACTACAATAGTAAACAAAAATATTTTATGCAATAGCCACAAACATTCATAAAGTATTTTTTCTTTTAACTTTTACTATAGAGTTTATAGGCGAAAATTTGACGAAGCTTTTTGGGATTGATTTTATAAGCTTAAACGTCGAAGATAAAAGAAGGCTGCTGGCTAGGTGGAGGGTTTAAATTTGAGGGCGATACGGCCTAGATCGTTTGTCGTAAATTTTACCGAATTTTTTCTATAATCTCGTCATGAAAAACAAAAGCGTATTTGATAAAACCTTAAC
>NZ_CALIII010000325.1 GCF_938018145.1 uncultured Campylobacter sp. | reverse complement strand
TAGCTTCGCCCAGCAGCGTCTGGCCGTCCGGGGCAAATTTGATCTCCTCGATAAACTTCTCCGTCCTTTTGCCAAGCGCCTCTTTTACGCCGCCGATCGCGCCGCTGATTAGCTCTTTGGCAAAGGCCTGATCGACGTCGGCTATCTCGCACGCCGCCTCGCAGACAGTCCTTGCGATCTCCAGGATGCGCTCTTTGCTCGCTTCTCCCTCGTTTATAGCGCTAAGTACGACGTTTTTGGCGATTTGCTCCACCGTATCTTTCACGTCGTCGCCCTTTTCGATCGCGGTTAGAAACGCCGCCTCGGTGGTCTCTTTTAGGATTCCCAGCATTTGCAGCTCGCAGAGCATTTTTTCGTCTATCGCGGTTAAAATTTCCTCTTTATCCGCCAGGTCGCTGCTTTTGATGAAATTTTCCATATTTTCAAGCAGCGCGCGAACGTCGTTTTTGATCTCGTCTTTTTGCGCGTAAATTTGCCGCTCGATCTGCTCTTTTTCGTAGATTAGGCGGTGGATATACTGCTCTTTTGCCTCGCTGAGCGCGTCGCCTGCGCTTTGGATGAGGTTGGCGACGTTTTGACGGTTTAGCAGATCCTCGCTCTTTAGCGCCTCGCAAATTTGCTCAAACTCTTTAGCCAGAGCCGCGTTTGCGTCGCCGTTTTTTGCGCCTTTGACGCTTTTTCTAAACTCGCTTAGCGCAAATTCTCTGATCAAAACGGAAATTTGCGGGTCGTTTTTGTTCTCTTTTATGGTTTGGATGAAGACTAAATTTTGCATGAAAGTCCTTATAGTACGTATTTGCAAACGCGTCTTAGCGCGGAAAATATCTCTAATCGCTCCTCGTTAGAATTAACCAAAACGCTTAGATTGTAGCTTTTGTATTTGCCATCTTTGCTCGATTTTGACGGCGTTATCTTGTGTTGCCTCTCGCCTACGACGCCCTGCGCGATAGCTTCGGCATTTTCATTTTCAAGCACGATGATTTTGTATTCCCAAAAATTTGGGTATGAGATTTCAGGTTCTTTATTTAGATCGCACATAGTCGCCACTTTTGCCTCCGCTCTTGCTTTCTAGCGTGATATCTGTTATCTGCATGGTTTTATCTATCGCTTTTATCATATCGTAGATCGTTAGTAGCCCGACGCTAACGCCTGTTAGCGCCTCCATCTCGACGCCGGTTTTGCCGTCTATCTTGACGCTAACGGTTAGCTTGTAGGCGCAGATTTCGGTTAGCTCCTCGATGTCGCAGTTTATGCCGCTGATTAGCAGCGGATGGCACATCGGGATGAGTTCGCTCGTCTTTTTCGCACCCATTATCGCGCCTACGACGGCGGTTTGCAGGACGGGGCCTTTTTTGCCCGTGTTGTTTTTGATAGCGTCAAAGGCCTCGCGCGACATTTTTATGATGC
>NZ_CALIII010000324.1 GCF_938018145.1 uncultured Campylobacter sp. | reverse complement strand
CCTTGCCGATCACAAAGGTCGAGCGCGCGATGCCCAGATACTCTTTGCCGTAGTTTTTCTTCACTTGCCAGACGCCGTAGAGTTTGGCGACTTCGTGCGCAGGATCGCTTAGTAGGATGTGTTTTAGGCTCTGTTTTTGCGCAAAGCCCGCGTGCGACTTGACGCTATCGGGACTAACGCCCACGATCACGGTGTCTTTAGCGATAAAATCGTCGTAAAGCGCGCTAAATTCGCATGCCTCGGTCGTGCAGCCCGGGGTGTTATCCTTTGGGTAAAAATACAGCACGACGTTTTTGCCGACGAAGTCTTTTAGGCTGACGCTTACGCCGTCGCTGTTTTCTAGGCTAAACTCCGGCGCCGTATCGCCCGCTGCTAGCGTGATTTTTCGCTCCAAATCCTCTTTTGAAAATTCGCTCATTTTTGCTCCTTTCTAATCTCCTCAAGCGTCTTGCCGCCCGAGCCTATCGAGCTTGCGTCGTATGTTTCGATATAAATTTGCACTCGCTCGCGGTTTTTGCCCAGCACGCGCACCATAGTGTCGGTCATCTCCTCGACTAGCTTTTGCTTTTGCTCTTTTGTCGGCTCCGGGCCTGCCATTTTGACGTTTATGAAAGGCATTTTTTCTCCTTAAATTTGATAAATTTGGGCTAATTATATCAAAATTTGACCAGTTATCCGGCTCGCTCTCGTTTTAAAATTTAAGCCTTCTTATTAAAATATAGCTTTAAATTTGATATTTAAGTAAAATTTAAAGCTAGTATGATTATTATGTGATTCGGTAGTGGTAAAATTAGATAAATTTACCCAAAAGGAGCGAATATGCGTAAGAATTTTTTCGGTTCTATCGTTTTGGCTGCGGCCTTAGCAGGCGGCGCGTTTATAGCGGTGCCGCAGACTGCGAGTGCGGGCGTTTTGGCGCATCAGGTAAAAACCCAGGGCGAGCTTGGCTCGGTGTTTATCAACCCATACGACGTGGCGCCTCTAACCGCTATCATCGATCGCGCGGGCAAGGACATCAAGGATATCCATGTGCGGGTGCTGGGTAAACCTGGCGGCGGCATCGACATCGCCTATAACGTCTCCGAGCATGCGCTGCTGACGCACGACGGCGTGCCGATCTGGGGGCTGTATCCGGACTATCTAAACGAGGTCGAAGTAAGCTACGTTTTTAACGGCGAAAAGAAGGTCGAAAAGTATAAAATTTACGCTCAGCCGATCGTGACGTATAGCCGCGATTATAGATTTAGCCACATGCAAAAGATGAAGGTCAAAAAGGTCGATCCTGCGTTTAAAAACAGGCTCTATCTCATCAACAACACTATCACGAGCGTTTATAAGCCGCTTGATTGGAAAAACGGGGGTGCGGCTAGCTGGAACGATTTTACGGAAAATTTCGTCGTCGATACG